>NZ_JBMERO010000007.1:0-163420 GCF_049310945.1 Bacillus sp. DJP31
TTATATTACGCAATGGGGCCTTAGCTCAGCTGGGAGAGCGCCTGCCTTGCACGCAGGAGGTCAGCGGTTCGATCCCGCTAGGCTCCACCAATGATTTTTGCGTCAGCAAAATATCTTTCAATTCTCTTTATTAACAAAGTGAAACCTAGGATATTATGCCATAGTGAAATGAGATTCTAATATGGCGGTGTAGCTCAGCTGGCTAGAGCGTACGGTTCATACCCGTGAGGTCGTGGGTTCGACTCCCTCCGCCGCTATATACCTTTACTACTAAATTGCGATTAATTATATTTGCACATTTAGTCTAGGACCTTTAGCTCAGCTGGTTAGAGCAGACGGCTCATAACCGTCCGGTCGTAGGTTCGAGTCCTACAAGGTCCACCATGAATTTTTTTCGGAGGAATACCCAAGTTCGGCTGAAGGGATCGGTCTTGAAAACCGACAGGGGTGTCAAAACCCGCGGGGGTTCGAATCCCTCTTCCTCCTCCATTTTTGATTAAGTGTACTCTTTGTAATTGGAACGATATTTTGTTTGAAGAATATACTTAGTGATATTATTATCGCGGGGTGGAGCAGTCTGGTAGCTCGTCGGGCTCATAACCCGAAGGTCGTAGGTTCAAATCCTGCCCCCGCAACCAAATAATGGTCCCGTGGTGTAGCGGTTAACATGCCTGCCTGTCACGCAGGAGATCGCGGGTTCGATTCCCGTCGGGACCGCCATTTTTTAAAAACTATAAGAAAAGCAAAGGTTTAAGTAAGCAAGTAAGTGAACACCTCAACGTATAATAATACGTTATGATGTGAGTGAGCAAAGCTGACAAATAAATCTGAAGCTTAACACTAGCCATAACTAAGGCTCGGTAGCTCAGTCGGTAGAGCAAAGGACTGAAAATCCTTGTGTCGGCGGTTCGATTCCGTCCCGAGCCACCATTTTTTTTATTTGTAGTTTTTTAGCCGGCTTAGCTCAGTTGGTAGAGCAACTGACTTGTAATCAGTAGGTCGAGGGTTCAAATCCTTTAGCCGGCACCATCAATATTTCGGAGGGGTAGCGAAGTGGCTAAACGCGGCGGACTGTAAATCCGCTCCTTAGGGTTCGGCGGTTCGAATCCGCCCCCCTCCACCAAGGTTTTTCGTGTCAGCAAAAAACTTTCCTTAACATAGTTAAAGTTAGATTAACCTTCCTTATTCAATTATGGCGGTCGTGGCGAAGTGGTTAACGCATCGGATTGTGATTCCGACATTCGGGGGTTCAATTCCCCTCGATCGCCCCATTTCATTTTTATGAAAAATTATAATTTTGGGCTATGGCCAAGCGGTAAGGCAACGGACTTTGACTCCGTCATGCGTTGGTTCGAATCCAGCTAGCCCAGCCATTTGCGGGTGTAGTTTAATGGTAAAACCTCAGCCTTCCAAGCTGATGTCGTGAGTTCGATTCTCATCACCCGCTTTCAACTATGTATTTCCTTTTTTGGGGCCTATAGCTCAGCTGGTTAGAGCGCACGCCTGATAAGCGTGAGGTCGATGGTTCGAGTCCATTTAGGCCCACTTATGATATTATTAACCATATTTTTGTTAATAGAGTAGAATAATAACATCATTAGATTCTGGAAGGAAACCCTAAAGGGAAGACAAGCATTCGTTGGTAGCACAAGGCAAAACGTAAAATATATAATGTCATTCCACCATAGCTCAGCGGTAGAGCATTCGGCTGTTAACCGAAGGGTCGTAGGTTCGAATCCTACTGGTGGAGCCATATATGGGGAAGTACTCAAGTGGCTGAAGAGGCGCCCCTGCTAAGGGTGTAGGTCGTTAACGCGGCGCGAGGGTTCAAATCCCTCCTTCTCCGCCATATATACTCTATTTAGGCCCATTGGTCAAGCGGTTAAGACACCGCCCTTTCACGGCGGTATCACGGGTTCGAATCCCGTATGGGTCATCAAACAGCAAAAAGCACTGCAAAAAATTGCAGTGTTTTTTGCTGTTTAATTTCCTTTTTTAAAACACATTTCTCCTTTTTATTAGGAGATTGATAATATTTCTGAAACGGTAAATTTAGTATTACTGGACTAATGAATAATCCCACCTAATTTTCTAACGAATATTTGTAGAGTTGGTTTCTAATGTATCCTTGCTTAGCTTAAAATGAAAAATTAAAACAACGAGTATTAGTAGTTTTAGTTGTAGTAGACTTGATTGACACTGTGGTGTGCTATCCCCCTCTATCGCATTGTTTATACCTCCTGAGACTTCGTGTCTTGCAAAAACAATCTGATGGTCCACCCTCTGTCCTGAATAGCTCTTATTCGGGACAGCCATCCATCCAAACTGCTACCCTCTGTCCTGAATAGCTCTTATTCGAGACAGACCTCCATCCAAACTGCTACCCTCTGTCCTGAATAGCTCTTATTCGGGACAGCCCCCCATCCAAACTGCCACCCTGTGTCCTGAATAGCTCTTATTTGGGACAGCCCCCCATCCAAACTGCTACCCTCTGTCCTGAATAGCTCTTATTCGGGACAGCCGTCCATCCAAACTGCCACCGTGTGTCCTGAATAGCTCTTATTTGGAACAGCATCCCATCCAAACTGCCACCGCTCTGTCCTGAATAGCTCTTATTTGGGACAGCCCTCCATCCAAACTGCCACCCTCTGTCCTGAATAGCTCTTATTCGGGACAGCCCCCCATCCAAACTGGCACCCCTGTGTCCTGAATAGCTCTTATTTGGGACAGCCCCCCATCCAAACTGCCACCCTAGTGTCCTGAATAGCTCTTATTCGGGACAGCCCCCCATCCAAACTGCTACCCTCTGTCCTGAATAGCTCTTATTTGGGACAGCCCCCCATCCAAACTGCCACCGTGTGTCCTGAATAGCTCTTATTCGGGACAGCCCTCCATCCAAACTGCCACCCTAGTGTCCTGAATAGCTCTTATTCGGGACAGACCCCATCCAAACTGCCACCGTGTGTCCTGAATAGCTCTTATTCGGGACAGCCCTCCATCCAAACTGCTACCCTCTGTCCTGAATAGCTCTTATTTGGGACAGCCCTCCATCCAAACTGCTACCCTCTGTCCTGAATAGCTCTTATTCGGGACAGCCCTCCATCCAAACTGCTACCCTCTGTCCTGAATAGCTCTTATTCGGGACAGCCCCCCATCCAAACTGCTACCCTCTGTCCTGAATAGCTCTTATTCGGGACAGAACCCCATCCAAACTGCTACCCTCTGTCCTGAATAGCTCTTATTTGGGAGAGCCCCCCATCCAAACTGCCACCGTGTGTCCTGAATAGCTCTTATTCGGGACAGCCTTTCATCCAAACTGCCACCCTGTGTCCTGAATAGCTCTTATTCGGGACAGCCCTCCATCCAAACTGCCACCCTGTGTCCTGAATAGCTCTTATTCGGGACAGCCCCCCATCCAAACTGCTACCCTGTGTCCTGAATAGCTCTTATTCGGGACAGCCGTCCATCCAAACTGCTACCTTCTGTCCTGAATAGCTCTTATTCGGGACAGCCTTTCATCCAAACTGCCACCCTAGTGTCCTGAATAGCTCTTATTCGGGACAGACCCCCATCCAAACTGCTACCCTAGTGTCCTGAATAGCTCTTATTCGGGACAGTAATCGCCAATCTCTGTCCTGAATAGCTCTTATTCGGGACAGCATCCCATCTAATCGCCAATCTCTGTCCTGAATAGCTCTTACTTAGGGACAGACCCCCATCCAAACTGCAACCCCTTTGTCCTAAATAGCTCATATTCGGGACAAGCCCCCCATCTAAATCGCCAGCGAATCAGTCTCTCGAATAACTCGTGTTGAGATATCAAGTCAATTTGGTCAACCATCGGTCACCGGGAATTTCCCCATCCATATCCACCCAACATCATACCAACTCCTCTCTCTCTTTCTACATATTTCGTGTTCATTCTTCTTAAAGCGTTAAAATTCTTTGTTGATTGTAATATGCTGTCATACGAAATTGTGTATAAACAAAAAATAGTGCAAGGAATTTGGAATCAAAACTTGAATAGTAAGTTTGAAGGTAATGATACATTTACGCTAATGTTTCTTTCTAAAAATTGCGTCTTTATTCTTTGTGTCATCTATGCATCTCTCTATGCATATTTAATAAAATTACTAGCTTTTAAGTCCGAGAGGGGAGATTTTGAAATGGGTCAAGGAAATTGTGTTGCTATGTTATTAGCTGGAGGTCAAGGAAGTAGATTACTTACACTAACACAGAATTTAGCTAAACCTGCGGTACCTTTTGGAGGGAAATACCGGATTATCGATTTTTCACTAAGTAACTGTACAAATTCAGGAATTGATACAGTAGGTGTCTTAACACAATATATGCCACTTGTACTAAATTCTTATATCGGAATAGGTAGTGCTTGGGACTTGGACCGTAAGCATGGCGGTGTAACTGTTTTGCCACCTTATGTAGAGTCGAATGGGATGAGATGGTACACGGGTACGGCCAGTGCCATTTACCAAAATATGAATTATATTAATCAATTTGAACCTGAGTATGTATTGATATTATCTGGGGATCACATCTATAAGATGGATTATGCAGAAATGCTTTCTTACCATATTGCTAAGGCTGCCGATGTGACGATCTCAGTAATTGAAGTTCCTTGGGATGAAGCAAATAGATTTGGAATTATGAATACAAATGAGCAGATGGAAGTTGTAGAATTTGATGAAAAACCAGATTCACCTAAGAATAATTTAGCATCAATGGGTATTTATATCTTTTCTTACTCTGTTTTAAAAGAGTATTTAGAGATGGACGATCAGAATCCTGAATCTAGTCATGATTTTGGGAAGGACGTCATACCTTTGTTACTTAACGATAAAAAGAAGTTAATGGCTTTTCCATTTAAAGGATATTGGAAAGATGTTGGAACAGTTAAAAGCTTATGGGAAGCAAATATGGATCTATTACAAGAAAAACCGGAGTTAAATCTATATGACCATACATGGCGCATCTATTCAGTTAATCCAAACCAACCGCCACAGTACCTTTCATCTGAAGCAGCTGTCAGTCAATCTTTGATTAATGAGGGTTGTGTTATACATGGAGATATTGAACATTCCGTTTTGTTCCAAGGTGTACGCGTGGGTAAAGGATCAATCATTAAGGATTCCGTGATTATGCCTGATGCAATAATAGGTGAAAATGTCTATATTGAACGTGCAATTGTTCCTTCCGACATTATTATTGAAGATGGTACGATTATTCGCCCTGAGGAAGGTTCAGTTGAAATTATATTAGTGACTGAAGATATGCTTGCTCCTTCTCCAGCAGTTGAAACAGAGTCTAATTAATGGGGGTACAACAATGAAAGATACAATGATGGGCTTAATAGATGCTTCAACCGTTAGTGATTCCTTGCGTTCTCTAACTGTAAAACGTTCACAATCAGCCATTCCGTTTGGTGGGCGTTATCGTCTTATAGATTTTACATTGTCAAATATGGTGAATTCCGGAATGAAAAGTATTGCCATCTTTCCCAAGCATCAGTATCGTTCATTAATGGACCATCTCGGCTCCGGGAAGCAATGGGACTTAAATCGAAAGAGAGATGGTTTATTCATCTTTCCACCAACAGAGAGTGAGGGTATTCAATCAAACGAGTTTGGCTCTTTTTCTCACATGGAGGCAAATATTGATTACTTCTTAAGAAGTACACAAGAGTATGTGGTGATTGCTAATTGCCAAGTCGTTTCGAATATCGACTTTCGAAAGGTGCTTAACCGTCATAAGGAATCAGGAGCAGATATAACATGTGTACGAAAGAATGGTCGACCATTACATATGTATTTGCTGAAAAAGGACTTTTTAATGGAATTATTTAGTCAGCACAAGGAAACTGGTTATACTCAATTCTCAGATGTTCTTTTTGATCATCGATTGATGTATCGTATCCATAGCTATGAATACGAGGGCTATGTGGCCTTTATAGATTCAATTGAATCATACTATTTTCATAGTTTAGAAATGCTGAATCATGATGTATGGCAGCGACTGTTCAGTAAGGAAAGACCTATTTATACAAAGGTAAAGGATGAACCACCAACACGCTATTTGAAAGGGGCTACTGTTAAGAATTCAATTATTGCAAATGGTTGTATCATTGAAGGTCATGTAGAGAATAGTATCCTTTTTCGTGCAGTTAAGGTTGGCAAAGGAACAGTCATTAAGAATAGTATTGTGATGCAAAAGAGTCAAATTCAAGAGGACTGCCTCTTGGATGGAGTGATCCTAGATAAAGATGTTCGTGTTGAATCGGGACTCAAGCTTCATGGCGAATCAAATCGTCCTCTCGTTCTAGAGAAGGGAACTATTCAAGGAGCGCTGATGAACTCGTGAATGTATTGTTTGCCGTATCTGAATGTGTACCGTTTGTCAAAACTGGGGGATTAGCCGATGTTGCTGGTTCCCTTCCGCTTGAGTTACAACTTCTTGGAACAAATGTAGCTGTAGTGATGCCATTGTACGGCTCGATTGAAAAAAAGTACAAGGACAAAATGGAATTTATAACTTCATTTACAACTGAAGTAGGTTGGCGTCAGCAGTATGTGGGAATTAAGCAGATGCAGCTAAATGAGATCACCTATTATTTTATTGATAACGAGTACTACTTTGATAGGGATACCCTTTATGGACATTTTGATGACGGGGAGCGATTTTCTTTTTTTAATAAAGCAGTTCTTGAATCAATTCCACATCTTTCATTCGTACCTGCTCTTATTCATTGTCATGATTGGCATACAGGAATGATTCCATTTCTATTAAAAGTGAAATACCGAAAGAATCATGCTACCTATGAAAATATGAAAACCATTTTCACCATTCATAATCTGCACTTCCAAGGTCTGTTTCCAAGAGAAATCTTACATGAGTTATTAAATGTTGAAGACTACTACTTCACAAAGGATTATGTAGAATTTAATGGAAATGTTAGCTTCATGAAGGCAGCAATTAATTGTGCGGATTTTATAACAACAGTAAGTCCTACGTATTGTCAGGAAATTCAAACATCATATTTTGGTGAAGGCTTAGATGGGCTGCTTCGGGAGCGAAGAGATCAGCTTGTTGGGATTTTAAATGGAATTGATGACACATCCTATAACCCAGGAACAGATCTATATATAACGAATCCATATGATATGGACTCGCTTGAAGGAAAAATAGTTAATAAACTAGAGCTTCAGCAATATTTTGATTTAAATGAAAGCCCGTCCACTCCCTTGATTGTGATGATTACTCGATTGACGAAGCAAAAAGGCTTAGATTTAGTTAAGCATATTTTTCATGACTTAATGAGAGAAGATGTTCAATTTATTGTACTCGGAACTGGTGAGCCTACAATTGAGCATTTTTTTCAGGAGATGTCATACACATATCCTGAAAAGGTAAGGGCTTATATTGGGTTTGATGAGCAGCTTGCACACAAGGTATATGCTGGAGCAGATTTATTTTTAATGCCATCTCAGTTTGAACCATGCGGGTTAGGTCAACTAATTGCAATGAAGTATGGAACTATACCAGTTGTTAGAGAAACGGGTGGACTGAATGACACTGTGCAATCCTATAACGAGGATGAGAAAAGTGGAAATGGTTTTAGCTTCTCTCACTTTAATGCTGATGATATGTTATTTACAATAAAGAGGGCATTGAACTTCTATAACGATCAGAAAGAATGGGCTACCTTAGCAAGTAATGCCATGGGTCAAGATTATAGCTGGAGTCAATCTGCGTTTATATACAATCAACTGTATTCCAAATTAAGCTCACCTGTGAGGAGTGAAATGTTTGTTCTCAAACAAAGACCAGTTTAAGCAAGCGTACTTACAAAAGCTTGAAATGATGTATGGTAAACGTTTTGAGGATACGACAATTAGTGAGCAGTATCATGCTTTAGGCAAATTAGTGAGAGAAACAATTAGTTCTAGATGGATTGAAACAAATGAACTACACCGAACGATGAAACAGAAGCAGGTTTATTATTTGTCCATTGAATTTCTATTAGGACGTTTATTAGGGAACAATCTATTGAACCTAGGTGTTCGCCAATTATGTGAGGAAGCCCTAAATGAGCTTGGTATTCAACTGAATGATATAGAGCAATGTGAGATAGATGCAGGTCTTGGAAATGGAGGGTTAGGTAGGCTTGCTGCATGCTTCCTTGATTCTCTAGCTTCCTTGAACCTACCTGGTCATGGTTATGGAATACGTTATAAGCACGGATTATTTGATCAGAAGATTGTTGATGGATATCAGGTAGAACTGCCAGAGCAGTGGCTTAGACACGGTAATGTATGGGAAGTTAGAAGAGCAGATAGTGCAGTTGCCGTTAATTTTTGGGGAGAGATTGAATCCTATTTAGAAAAAGGTAGGATGAAGTTTAGACATGTTGGCGCAGAGACTATATCTGCTGTACCGTATGACATGCCTGTGATCGGTTATAAGACTAGTACAGTAAATACTCTAAGATTGTGGAATGCAGAGCCTGCACCTTATCCAATCCATCAAGATGCGCTAACTTATAAACGTGAAACGGAAGCGGTATCTGAATTTTTATATCCAGATGATACGAATGATGATGGGAAAATACTTCGCCTAAAGCAGCAGTATTTTTTAGTGGCTGCTAGCTTAAAAAGCATCATTACATCTTACCGAAAGCAGCATGGAAATTTAGTGGACCTTCACCAGCATGTGGCGATCCATATAAATGATACTCATCCCGTTTTAGCCATTCCTGAATTAATGCGTATTTTAGTGGACGAGGAAGAACTCTCTTGGGACGTTGCATGGGCAATTTCAGCTCAAACCATTTCTTATACGAATCATACAACTTTGTCAGAGGCTCTTGAAAAATGGCCAGTGCATATTTTTAAGCCACTTTTGCCAAGAATTTATATGATTGTTCAAGAAATAAATGAGAGGTTTTGTAATCAGCTTTGGGAGCTATATCCTGGTGACTGGGATCGAATTGAAAGAATGGCCATCATTTCACATGGACTGGTTAAGATGGCTCATTTGGCCATTGTTGGTTCACATTCTGTAAATGGTGTGGCTAAAATTCATTCTGAGATTTTAAAGCATCGTGAAATGAAGGACTTCTATGAGGTGTACCCGAGCCGTTTTAATAATAAGACGAATGGTATTACGCATCGTCGCTGGTTATTGAAAGCAAATCCACAACTCTCAGGGCTAGTAACCGAAGCAATTGGAGATAAATGGATTGATTCACCTATTGAGCTTGATCAATTAGAAAGATATGCAAAAGATGCTTCTTTTAAGGAAGAACTACAAAAGGTAAAACAAGCTAGAAAACAAATTTTAGCTAAGAAGATTAAAGAGCGAACGGGTATCATCTTGAATGAAGATTCAATTTTTGATGTCCATGTTAAACGGTTACATGGCTATAAGCGTCAATTGATGAACGCGCTTCACATTATGTATTTATATAATCAAATTAAGGAAGATTCAAGCTTTAAAATTCATCCTAGAACCTTTATATTTGGAGCAAAAGCTTCTCCAGGTTATTTGTTTGCCAAAAAGGTAATTAAACTCATTAACTGTGTTGCTGAAAAGGTAAATAATGACCCAAAGGTAAGTCAATACATGAAAGTTATTTTTATTGAGAACTACCGTGTTTCCTTGGCAGAGGAAATCATTCCTGCCACAGATATTAGTGAACAAATCTCAACAGCCAGTAAGGAAGCTTCAGGTACAGGGAATATGAAGTTTATGATGAATGGTGCTCTTACGATCGGGACACTTGATGGAGCAAACATTGAAATTGGTGAAGAAGTAGGTCCGGATAATATCTTCACATTTGGACTTACTTCTGAGGAAGTTCTTAATTATTACCAAAATGGTGGGTACAGGTCTTTAGACTATTACCATCATAATCAACATATTCAAAAAGTTGTAGAGCAGCTTGTTAATGGATTTTTCGCGAATACAGGTTTTGACTTTGAAATCATCCATGATTCATTGTTAGTACAAAATGATGAGTTTTTTGTACTAAAAGACTTCTCATCTTATATGAAAGCACAAGAACGAGTGGGAATGGACTTTATCAATAAGAATATCTGGTATGAAAAAAGTGTAATTAATATTGCCAAATCCGGAAAATTTTCGAGTGATCGGACTATTCAGGAATACGCGGATGAGATTTGGGGCTTAAATAAAGTGGCTGCTCGATAACCCAAGAAACTGCTCTCGAACTTCGGGGGCAGTTTTCAAATTTTAATAAAACTTTTAACGTAGCTTGGCAATAAGGTTGAAATTGTCGCTCTATTCATCACTAGTTTACTCACCAAAAGTAGCTGTGTCTATGTTGGGTAAGAGGCAGGATCTGTTGACGGTACTTTGGTCTTGTGATATAGTTTAAGTACTACCTGAGCAAGTTTCGAATAGTTATAGAAAGTAAGAATGTCATACCTTCATGAATGTGTGTGGTAAGTATTTTCTTTCAACCACATTTAATGAGGGTTTTTGTTTTTTCTTTTTTTAGTCTTTCCATCTTCTCGGGAGTTAATTTATAGGTACCAAAGTGTGCCAGGTTTAGGAGGCAATATTATGCAAAACGGTAAAGTTAAATGGTTCAATGGTGAAAAAGGTTTCGGTTTTATTGAAGTTGAAGGTGGAGAAGACGTATTCGTACATTTCTCAGCTATTCAAGGAGAAGGCTTTAAGTCTTTAGATGAAGGTCAATCAGTTAGCTTCGAAATCGTCGATGGTAACCGCGGACCACAAGCTGCTAACGTAGTTAAGTTATAATTCATATAAGTAAAAGCAGCCCAGAAATGGGCTGCTTTTTAGCTTGTTAATGTTCATTATTCTTTTTGATGCTTGGTGTAAGGCTCTATTTCACTCGGTGGTAAATCTCCAAAGATGGTCATGGTACCTTCTTCATCTAATATATCTTCATAAGACTTATGCTGGTGATTTGGGTAAACCGTAGCATTTTTCCCCTCGATATCTGTTCCAACGAAATTTTCATAATCCTCAACATAGCCCATCGGGTCATCTGATTCAACATAGGCATCGCTATATCGTTCGACTTCCATATCGATATCAGAAGGTGTTTCTGAGGTACCATAGCGGGCAACCTCTTGCCATGAATCCTCAGCATCAAAGGCTACGCCTTCTGACTCGTCGTACTCGAACCTTCCAAATGCAGGCATTAATACCTTTTCTTCGACAGGTCGATCGTGGGACTCATGTTGATCGGGTGAGTGCTCCTTGCAATAAAGAGCAGTTGGCAATGCGTCAAGACGCTCTTCTTGTATATCTTTTCCACATTCCTTACATTTCCCATATGTGCCTGCTTCTATAGCTTGTAAAGCATCATTAATATCGAAAAGTTCTTTTTCGGTGTGTTCATTTAAGGCAATGTCTTTTTCACGTTCATATAACTCCGTTGCATCGTCTGCAGGGTGGTTATCGTAGCTTGACAACTCTCCAGTGGATTCGTGGAAAGCTCCTTTTTCTAAATCATAGTGACCATGTTCGTCAAATCGGTCTTCAATAGCCTTTTTATCGGCTATGAGTTGATGCTGCAGCTTCTCAAGATGGAGAGCAGAAAGCATTCGGTTCCCTCCTTTTTAGGAAGTTTGTAGGTACTTCAATTTTAGTATGTACTATGTTGAGTAAAACATGGCATAAAATAAAACGAAAAAAACAGCCTACATAAAGTAGACTGTTTAAATGAAGTAAGCGAGCACTAAACCGATTGAAAGCAATAATCCAAAAAGTGTATTCGTTTGGGCAGTTGCCTTCATCGCCGGCATCATCTGAAGTGGAATTGTTTTTCCAATAAATCCTTTAGTTGCTTGAATTGGTTTTGGTATACTCAGCAAGACCAATAACAACCAAGGAGATGCCATGTTTAAAAGGATTAATACGATAATCCATAAATAGGAAACAAAAAACATGAAAGCAAGTACTTGTATCGCCTTTTTACGGCCGACTATTATAGCCAGTGTATTTCTGCCGTTTTCTTTGTCACCGTCTAAATCCCGGATATTGTTAGCAAGTAAAATCGCTCCAACTAAAATTGAAATTGGCATGGAAACGAGTACACTTTCTAAAGTAACGGCATTGGTCTGTACAAAGTACGATAATAAAATAATGATGTTACCCATGAACAATCCGGCGACTACTTCACCAAATGGAGTGTAAGCGATGGGTACAGGACCGCCTGTATAAAAGTAACCAGCTGCCATACAAATTGTGCCAATTACTGCTAACCACCAGCTTGAATGGATACATATATATATTCCAATCAAGGCAGCAATTCCAAATAAAACAAAGGCAAGGTTTAATACCGTTTTAGGTTTAACCCCTTCACGTACAATCGCTCCACCAATCCCAACGGAGCCTTCGTGATCTAAACCTCTTTTAAAATCATAATACTCATTAATCATATTTGTTGCAGCTTGAATAATTAAGCAAGCGAGCAACATCATAATAAACAAGATTACATTTATGTTTGTATATGGTAGTGCTAAGGCTGTTCCAATAAATACAGGGACAAAGGCTGCTGTTAAAGTATGCGGCCTTGTTAAAGTCCACCATACACGCCAATTGTGATGTCTTTTTGGTAAGATGTTTGAACTGTGGTTTACTTCTGGCTGCATAGACGTTTCACCTCTCTACGTTCTATATCACACTTTAGTTTAGGAGAAGTACGTAATTGTGTCAACGATAATGTATAGGAATATTCATCATGATTTTACAACATATGAAACGTTTTCCTTTATGGATAAGGTCAAACAATATACAATAGAATAAAATAGGTGTTATTAAACGTGAACCATTGACAGCATAGGCGCTCAGGTGTATTTTTATATAGTTATTTGAACGATAGACATAGATGATAAAGGTTTAGGGGGATTTGCATGGTAACCATACAACAAAGTTCAATAAAGGATGATATCGTAGATGGAATTAATAAGGCGAAACAACAAGGACAGCCCATTCTTATTAGTTCAACGATTCGTATCGATCCCATTGACCCTATCCTATTCTATACGGCAGGTAAGGAATTATTTTTTGGTGAACGTTTTTTTTGGAAGGAACCACACCAGCATATAACGTATGTCGGATTAGGCGCAGCACAAATTATCGAGACCATGGATTCCAATGAAGGCCGTTTTGATCAAGTGAAGAAAAAGTGGGATTCATTGTTACAATCTTCCATAAGAAACAAAAATAGTAGAAGAACTAAGATCGGTCCGTTATTATTCGGTGGATTTTCCTTTGACCCGACAAAAAAACGAACAGATCTGTGGAGAAGCTTCCCTGAGTCTAAATTCTATTTGCCTAAATATATGCTTACCATTGAAAATGACCAAACTTGGTTTACGATGAATGTCCTCGTAACCTCTTTTGACCTGCCTGAAAAGGTGTACCAGAAGCTTGAAAAGAGAAGAAAAGAACTTTTAGGTAAGGGAAATACTGAGCTAAGTCTTTCCATGCAGCATACCTTTACAGAACAAGAAGTAGAAGTGGACGAGTGGATGAAGTCTGTAGAAACTGTAATTTCTCAAATCAATCAAGGAAAATTTGAAAAAGCCGTGTTAGCTAGAGAGATCAGGCTATATTCAGACGAAGATTTTAATGTAGCATCCATCTTGCTTAACCTCGTGCAAAATCAACCGAGTAGTTATGTATTTGCCATTGAAAGCGATTCGGCTACCTTTATTGGATCTACACCAGAACGATTAATTAAAAAAGAAGAGGATCGGTTATTTTCTACCTGTTTGGCTGGCTCGATTAAAAGAGGGAAAACAGAAAAGGAAGATAAGGATTTAGAACGCACATTGCTAGCCGATTCCAAAAACCTAGAAGAACATCAATTTGTTGTCCAAATGATCACAGAAGAGCTTAGTCAAGTTTGTAGTAGTGTGACTAAACCAATTCGTCCATCCATCTTTAAAGCCAAGAACATTCAGCACTTGTATACACCGATTGTCGGAAAGGCCCATAATGGGCTGCATTTGCTTTCCATTGTGAAACGGCTACACCCTACTCCAGCATTAGGTGGATTTCCTCAAGATAAAGCTATGGTTGCAATTAGAGAGCATGAGTTACTCGATAGAGGTTGGTATGCGGGTCCAATAGGATGGATTGACTCAGAAGGTAATGGAGAATTTGCCGTTGCCATTCGTTCAGGCCTTATTCAGAAAAATGAAGCAGCCCTTTTTGCTGGTTGTGGAATTGTTGGAAAATCAGAGCCAGAAAAGGAATACGAAGAAACACAAATTAAGTTAAAACCCATGCTTACAGCTATTGGAGGCAAGGCATATGAATGATAATTTAGCCCTTACTCACTATTTAGCAAACTTTATTGGGGAGATGGTTCAAGCAGGTGTGGAGGATGTAGTAATCAGTCCTGGTTCAAGGTCGACACCACTGGCTTTGTTAATGGCTGAGCATCCGACCTTAAAGACTTGGATTACTATTGATGAGCGTTCAGCGGCATTTTTTGCTTTAGGAATTGCAAAGGCTTCTTTTAATCCTGTCGCTTTATTATGTACGTCTGGAACGGCTGCCGCTAATTATTATCCGGCCATTGTCGAAGCTACTCACTCTCGCATCCCATTAATCGTACTGACAGCTGACCGTCCCCACGAGCTCCGGGATGTGGGGGCTCCACAAGCCATAAATCAAATTGATCTTTTTGGGAAATATAGCAAGTGGTTCGTTGAGATGGGGATTCCAGAGGATACACCTATTATGCTTAACTACGCGAAAACGGTGGCAAGTAGGGCTGTTTCAACTTCTTTGTCAGCACCTGCTGGGGTCGTACATCTGAACTTCCCATTACGTGAGCCGCTTGTCCCAAACTTTCAAGCAATCAAGTGGGAGACATTTAAAGAAGGAAAAACAGTTTATACGAGCGGAAAACATTCACTACATGAGAGCTTGATACCTATTTTCACTAAGCTTAAAGGTTTTGAAAAAGGAATCATTATTTGTGGGCCACATGATCAGTTTGGATTCCCAGAAGCGGTTGCAGCACTAGCCAAAAAGATTGGATATCCAATTCTAGCTGATCCACTTTCACAGGTAAGAAGTGGTGTCCATTCAAAAGAGATGGTGATTGATTGCTACGATACCATATTAAAAAGCGCGAAAATGTTTGAAAGTTTAAAACCAGATGTGATCATACGCTTTGGAGCAATGCCCGTTTCTAAATTGTTGGGTCAATTGATTTCACAATCCAAAGCCACTTATCATCTAGTTGTTGACGAAGCGGAAGGCTTTAGAGACCCTACACTTTTAGCAACCCATTTTATACATATGAATGAACTTAATTTTTGCATGGAGACCGCTGCCCTTTTTGAGTTTGATCAACCTAGCGAGTATTCTGCTAAATGGAAAAAGGCAAATGAGGTTGTTAAGCCAACATTGCTTTCAAAGCTTACGGATTTTTATTTTGAAGGGGATGTTGTTAGACATTTAGTGCCATTGCTTCAAAATGGAATGAGTTTATTTGTGGGAAATAGCATGCCCATTCGTGATGTAGACTCGTTCTTTTTTGTAAATGAAAAAGGCAATCGAATTTTTGCCAACAGAGGGGCAAATGGTATCGATGGCACAATATCAACTGCACTTGGAGTTAACACGAAAGAAAAAAGGCTTGTCCTACTAGTAGGGGACCTCACTTTCTTTCATGACTTAAATGGTTTACTAGCAAGCAAACTTTATTCTTTGCCTATTACCATTATTATTGTGAATAATAATGGCGGAGGGATTTTTTCTTTCCTTCCACAAGCCCAGGAAGAAAAGCACTTTGAACTTTTATTCGGGACTCCTATTGATTTAGATTACGGAAAAGTAGTGGAGATGTATGGTGGGAGTTTTGCCAGAGTTCAATCATGGGATGAATTTGAAACCGAGGTTACGGGCAGTTTTCAATCAGGGACATTATCGGTGATTGAGGTACCAACAGCCAATCGAAATGATAATGTAGTCCTTCATCGTAAGCTCTGGGAAAAAGCAGTTGAGGCTCTTGATGCTTTATTGTAAAGGGATTGATTATGGACATTGAATTGAATGGTGTCACCTATTCCTATATGATGAGGGGACAAGGCCCTGCTCTAGTGCTCCTCCATGGATTTACTGGCTGTAAAGAAAATTGGGGATTTTTGTTGGAAAAGCTTGCTCATCAGTTTACAGTTATCACTGTGGACCTAATTGGACATGGACAGACAGAGTCACCAGAAAGTCCAGAGCGATATATAGTTGAGCATGCATGTAGAGATTTGAATTCGTTGCTTACGCTACTCGAAATTAACGCTGCTTATTTCCTCGGCTATTCAATGGGAGGTAGAGTGGCACTTGCGTTCGCAGTTCTGTATCCATCTCGAGTAAGATCCCTTATTTTAGAAAGTAGTTCTCCAGGATTACTGTCTGAACGATCAAGACAAGAGAGAGTTGCCGCTGATGAGTTGCTAGCGGTGGAAATTTTGCATGATGGAGTTGGGGCTTTCGTTGACCGATGGGAAAGAATATCCCTGTTTCATTCTCAGAAAAAATTGCCACTCGAAGTTCAAGAAGGAATTCGGACACAGAGGCTTCGAAATTCGCCGATTGGTTTAGCTAACAGCCTTCGAGGAATGGGAACAGGCAGCCAGTTATCCTATTGGAACAAGCTGTCGTCTATTCAAATACCCGTTCTTCTACTTTGTGGTGAACTTGATTCAAAATTTTGTATGATTGCAGAGGATATGGAAAAATGCTTACTGCATTCGACAAAATATCGAGTTTTTGATGCAGGACATGCAATACATGTGGAACAACCTGATTTTTTTGGTAAAATAGTAATGGAGTTTCTTCATAACGTAATCAATAAGGAGGATTAATTTTATGACAGCCGATGTTGAATGGATTGCTGAAAGAAAATACGAAGATATTTTATATGAAACTTTTAATGGTATCGCAAAAATATCAATTAACCGCCCAGAAGTACGAAATGCGTTTCGTCCTAAAACCGTATCGGAGTTAATTGACGCGTTTGCTTTTGCACGCGAGGATTCTAAAATAGGAGTCATTGTGTTAGCGGGTGTTGGTGATGATGCGTTCTGTTCGGGTGGAGATCAGAAGGTTCGTGGACATGGTGGCTATGTTGGAGAAGACCAAATACCTCGTCTAAATGTGTTAGATCTTCAGCGTTTAATTCGTGTGATTCCTAAGCCAGTTATTGCTATGGTATCAGGCTATGCAATTGGTGGCGGACATGTTTTACATATTGTATGTGACTTAACGATCGCAGCAGATAATGCTGTTTTTGGACAAACGGGTCCTACTGTGGGAAGCTTTGATGCTGGATACGGATCTGGCTACTTAGCTCGTATCGTTGGTCATAAGAAGGCAAGAGAGATTTGGTTCCTATGCCGTCAATACAATGCGCAAGAAGCATTAGATATGGGGCTAGTTAACACGGTTGTGCCTCTTGCCAAGCTTGAGGCAGAAACCATTCAATGGTGTAATGAAATGCTTGAGAAGAGCCCAACAGCCCTACGTTTCATTAAAGCTGCTATGAATGCCGATACGGATGGTTTAGCAGGCTTGCAGCAATTTGCAGGAGATGCGACACTTCTTTACTACACAACCGATGAAGCAAAAGAAGGCCGTGACGCATTCAAAGAAAAGCGCAAGCCAGATTTCGGACAGTTCCCTCGTTTTCCATAAGTGTAAGTTAAAAAGTCTGATGGTTTCCATCAGGCTTTTTTATTTAGTACAATGGGAGAAGCGAATATGAGAAAAGTTGGTGTATAACTGGATTAGCTGCTGATCTCCCTACTAACCTTCTGCAACTAATATAGAAACAGTGAATTCTCGTAATTAATCGAATAATTAGCCTAAATAAATCATAGAAACATTGGATTAAAAAGAATAAATCCACGTAGAAAATCGTCGGAGGTACATATTCAGTATGACATTCAATCAAGCTGTGCCGAATTGGTTAATGCAAAGAGCCTATTTAACACCAGAGCGAGTAGCAATAAAGATAAATCAACGAGAAATAACCTTTCAAGAATTACATAATCAAGTTCTTCTAACCGCAGCAAAACTACAAGAACTCGGTGTGAAAAAGGGCTCCAAAATTGGACTGCTATCACACAATAGTGTTGAAATGGTTGAGGTACTTCATGCTTTAAAATATATTGGAGCCATTACAGTCATGTTAAACACAAGACTCACCAAGAGTGAGCTACTCTGGCAGCTAAAGGATGCAGAATCAGAATGTGTTTTTGTAGGTTCAGGGGTAATAGATATCATCAAAGCGGAAGCACCCATACCAGTCGTCTCATTTCAAACCCTATTCAATGCAAATGCTACTTCCAAAAATCTTATTATCCAAGAGGAGTTTCACTTACAAGATCTTGATACCATCATGTATACCTCTGGCACAACGGGTAATCCAAAGGGAGTCGTCCATACGTATGGTAACCATTACTGGAGTGCCATTGGATCTGCACTAAATCTTGGCATACACCAAGATGATTGCTGGCTTGCCTGTGTTCCCTTTTTTCATGTGAGTGGTCTATCCATTTTAATGAAAAGTGTCATTTATGGAATGAAAGTAGTCCTACAAGACCCGTTCGATCCTAAACAAATCAACAAAGCCATAATCGAAGAAAAAGTGACAATCATCTCTGTTGTAGGAATTATGCTTCAGCAAATGATCAGGAAACATGAAGAGATGAAAACACGATATCCAGAAAGTTTACGGTGTGTGTTATTAGGTGGAGGCCCAGCCTCTAAAGAATTGCTAGAAAGAAGTAGGGATCTCTCCATTCCGGTTTATCAAACATATGGCATGACAGAAACAGCCTCACAAATTGTGTCACTATCACCTGAGTACAGCTTGAGCAAGCTTGGGTCAGCGGGGAAGCCTCTTTTTCATTCTCAGGCAAAAATTATTCGCGATGGAAAAGAACAGCCACCTATGGAGGTAGGTGAAATTGTTGTAAAAGGACCTACGGTTACAAGCGGCTATTATAATCAGACGGATGCAACTTCCACTGCGATAAAAAAAGGATGGCTTTCAACAGGAGACATGGGATACCTTGATCAAGAAGGTTTTTTATTTGTGTTGGATCGTCGTAAGGACCTGATTATTTCAGGAGGGGAGAATGTGTACCCTGCAGAAATTGAAGGTGTATTGATATCGCATCCAAAGATTCAGGATGCAGGGGTTATTGGGATAGAGGATGAAAAGTGGGGTCAAGTTCCAGTTGCCTTTATTGTGAGTGAGGATCTTACGACCGAAGAGCTTCAGTCGTTTTGCAGGGAAAAGCTAGCAAAGTACAAAGTGCCCAAGTCCGTGTATTTCCTTGATGAACTACCTCGAAATGCAACGAAAAAACTTCAACGTCATAAGCTATTTGAATTTCTAGGGAAAAGGGAAAGCAACTAATGATGTAGTAGGAAGAACCCGAGACTATTACGAAGAACTTTAAGGTTTGGTATTGTAAAAATATTGTTCGAAGAGTGGATGGACTTCCAATAAATAGAGAAAGAGCTTGTCTTGATCAAGTTATCTCAAAACAGACTCTTTTTATATGCTGCATTAATGTTTATTATTTTTACGTCTAATATTACTTATCACAAACCCACTCTCTGGTAATGAGGGCATCCTTGCCAGATTGTAACTAAAGTCTTGATTGGGTATTTCAAACTCAATGCTGTTTACAAGAAAATCAACACTTGCTTTTATCACCTGCACAGTAATACGTTCACCTGGGCAACGATGACCATGGGCAGGTTCACCACCGCCTTGAGGGATAAAGTCGAATAAATTCTCTTTCCGATCTATAAAGCGATTAGGTTGAAACTTCTCCGGACTTTCCCAAAGGTGTGGGTCATGATTGGTGCCAAATAAGTCTAGGACAACAAGCATCCCTTCTTTAAATTGACAGTTGTTCCAAATAAAATCCTTCCTTGCCCTAGCCCCAATAAATGGAGCCAAAGGATAGTAACGTCTTACCTCCTCCGAAAACCTTTCAAGGGAAGCTGTATCACCCGATTTAAGCTTTGGTGAACAATGAGGATTCTCATGAAGAGCTAGAGCTGAAAATGTAATAAAAAATGAAACGGCGACAATAGATTTTACTATCGAAATGATGTCTCCTGCTGCCATTTGATTACTTAAGTGTTGACCATTTATGTCTTTGTAAGAAGCAACTTTATAAAGAGGGTGTTCAAAAAGTCCGGCAAAAATAGCTTCAAATTTCTTCGTCAGCTCGTCTCTCCGCTCCTCACGTATACAAAACATACGCTCCGGTGCTCAAGACTTCGCTTCCTCGAACTTCTTTGCTCTTTTTGTCCTCCTTTTTGAACAGACTCATAAAGTATGGAATCCTCTTTTACTTTTAATTGACCAGACCTGACCTCTGCAATCATGTTTCTAAGCCAATCCTCAGATCTCTGTCTAGCTCTTCTACCCTTCCAATGTCTTGGTCCAATTGCTCCGAATGAATCAACCATTGAGATAAAATCTTCTGCTCGCTCTTTTACCTCTGACTCTTTTAAGGGCACTCCAGCCCAATCGCATGCAACGCGGCATAACAGTTCTCTAGATTCCTCAAAAAGAATGATCGATTGTTTTTGTTCCCATTGCCTAATGGAGACTTGCCATTGTTCTTTGACCATATCTCCAAGTTGCAAATCGTGTGATGGAGTCATGAATGACATAAACAGTTGCTTACGATCTAAATGAGTTTGACCATCCATTGATTGAATGCTGTCGACTCCTATAAAAGACTTCTGAATCCGTTTGGGTATGGATCCACGTCGCTGAAATTTTTCTGGATCGTAAAATACCTTTGCGGCCTCTTCTCCACTCATACAAATTACTCGTTGTCCAAAGAACCTGGCTTCGAATAGTACAGATTGAAAACGGTCAACTCTGTTTTTAATAAACATGTAGCCCTCTTGCATTAAGTCTAGACTATTATCTAGGCTTTTATCATGGGGAATATCCTTGTTTAAAGCCATAAATATCTTCTCCTTTTGCGACTTATTGTCCAAAACTTCGCTCTAAAGTGATTTGTTCAGTCTAGTATGCAAAGGCTTGGTGATTTTTAGTCGATTTTTCCAACTTAAATTTGTTGAAGAAAAGTCAAAATCTAAACAAGATGTGAATCCTAGAACAATTAATGAAAAGGTTAATTGGAAAGGCATACTGAAATTGGACAAGCGACTGAAATTTGCCGAATAGTTTGTGATTGACAAAAGTTTGTTTAAGGTTTATATTTTTGTAGTAAGGAAACTTTTTGTCGGTCATACACAAACTGTTCGTTCGGTAAAATTATTAAGCACACCAAAGGATTTTTTTGCATAGCTTAGTTGCAGATGTTTGGTTGCTTTTTTTTGAAGAAAAAGTTGCGTTAGGGAAAAACTTATAGCTTGAACAAAAAATGGAGGTGCAGTACAAATGAAAATGAAGAAATCGTTCTTATCTTTGTTCCTTGTTGGTGGATTAGTGGTAGGGGCTATCTCGGGTTGTTCGACAGGAGAAACTACAAACGGTGATTCAGATGTAATTAAAGTAACGACAACAATCGGGCAAATTAAGGATGCAGTAGAAAACGTTGGAGGAGAGTATGTTGAAGTGAATTCTCTAATGGGCCCAGGAGTAGACCCACATCTATATAAAGCTTCTCAAGGAGATATTCAGAAGCTGTCAGATGCTGATATTATTTTCTACAATGGCCTACATCTTGAAGGGAAGATGGGCGAGATATTTGAGAAGATGGATGACGATAAGCCAACCGTTGCTGTAGGTGAAAATGTACCAGAAGAAAATCTACTCACGGATGAAGCGAATCCAGAGTACCATGATCCTCATGTATGGTTTGACATTGATAGCTGGATTTATGCCGTTCAAGCTATAGAAGTGGAGTTATCAGAGCTAGACCCTGAACATAAAGATGAATATAAGAAGAATGCAGAGAGCTATATTGCCGAATTAAAGGAACTAAAAACGTATGCAACAGAACAAATAGCAACGATACCAGAAGAGAGTCGCATTCTCGTAACAGCTCATGATGCATTCCGGTACTTCGGTAAAGCTTATGGAATAGAGGTTAGAGGCTTGCAAGGACTTAGTACAGATTCTGAATACGGACTAAAGGACGTTCAAGACTTAGTCGACCTTCTAGTTGAAAAGGAAATTAAAGCAGTATTTATCGAAACCAGTATTTCTGACAGGTCCATCAATGCCATCGTTGAAGGAGCAGAGAGTAAAGGCCATTCAGTTTCAGTAGGTGGTTCATTATTTAGTGATGCAATGGGTGAAGATGGGACGGAAGAAGGCACTTATCTAGGCATGTATAAGCATAATGTTGACACCATTGTATCGGCTTTGAAATAAAGTAAGAATGTATTTTCAAAATAGAGTGGTTGAAATGATCACTCTATTTTGACTAGTAGAAGGAGGAATGAGGATTGGAACCGATAAAAGTGGAAAATATGACCGTAGCTTATCGTAAAAAACCAGTTCTTCAAGAGGTTAGCTTTACCGTTCCTGAAGGTAAACTCATTGGAATTGTAGGACCAAATGGTGCAGGAAAATCAACTCTTATAAAAGCAATTCTAGGTTTGGTACCCATGGCATCCGGAGAAGTTTCCATTTATGATAAACCATATAAGTCACAACGAAAGCTTGTCGGATATGTTCCACAAAGAGGATCTGTGGATTGGGATTTTCCAACCAATGCTTTGGATGTTGTATTAATGGGAAGGTACGGACATATTGGTTGGTTTAAACGACCAGCAAAAAAGGATATTGAATTCGCCTTAGATTGCCTAGATAAAGTGGGGATGAAGGAGTTTGCTTCTAGACAAATCAGTCAATTGTCTGGTGGACAACAGCAACGTGTATTTTTAGCTAGAGCATTAGCGCAGGATGCAACGGTTTATTTTATGGATGAACCTTTTGTTGGAGTAGATGCAGCAACAGAAAAGGCGATCATTATCCTTTTAAATGAACTAAAAGCACAAGGGAAGACTGTATTGGTTGTTCATCATGACCTCCAGACTGTAAAAGAATACTTTGACTGGGTACTCTTATTAAACATCCGGAAGATCGCGATTGGTCCAACTGAAGAAGTCTTTACCCTTGATAATCTTCAAAAAACATATGGCGGAAGACTTGCTTTTCTCGATCAAGGAAATCTAGTAGTCGAAAATAAATAGGAGTGATGATCATGGTAGATACCTTGATTCGCTTATTGCAGGATAGTAATACTCAATGGGTACTAATGGGAACATTATTACTAGGATTAGCAAGTGGTGTCCTTGGTAGCTTTGCATTATTGAAAAAGCAGAGCTTGATTGGAGATGCCATGGCACACGCTGCCCTTCCAGGAATTTGTCTAGTGTTTTTAATCACGGGTGAGAAGTCCATTCTTGCGTTTATGATAGGTGCTGCAGTTCTAGGACTTCTAGCAAGCTATTTCATTCATAGCATTTCAACCCATTCACGGATAAAGGAAGATACAGCAATAGGATTAGTTCTTTCAGTGTTTTTTGGAGTTGGTATTGTTTTATTAACTTATATTGCTCAGTTGAATAATGGAAATCAAACAGGCTTGGATCATTTTATCTTTGGGCAAGCCGCCTCAATGGTTGGGGACGATGTCAAAATGATGGTGACGATTTCATCCGTATTATTAGTTATTACGTTTCTACTTTTTAAAGAATTAAAGTTATTAACCTTTGATATTCAATTCGCAAAGGGAATTGGGTTGCCTACAGGGTTATTAAACGGATTGCTGATGGTCTTAATTGTTGGAGCAGTCGTGATTGGCTTACAGGCAGTAGGGGTTGTACTCATGTCTGCTATGCTTATTACACCTGCCATTGCAGCTCGATATTGGACGGAACGGCTCGATTATATGGTGATCATTGCAGGTGGAATCGGAGCTCTTTCAGGAGTGTTAGGTACTCTTTTAAGCACGATAGCCAACAGAATGCCAACGGGGCCACTTATTATTGTAGCAGCAACCATCATATTCTTAATCTCGTTAATATTCTCGCCAAAACGCGGGTTACTTACAAAAGTCATTCGCTATTATAGACTTCGTAAGACAACTGAAAGACAACAAGCCCTTCAATTAATCTATCAAGCTTGTGAAAGAAATATAGATAAAAAAGAGTTTACGGGTGTCATTAGCATGGCAGAGCTTTCTCAAAGACAAAAGCTTATGTCTTCAAATAGATTTAAAGCGTTGGTGTATAAATTTGTTAAAGAGAATGTGATGGAAGACATAAATGGCCATTCTATTCGAATGACAAAGACTGGACTAGATGAAGCATATGATATTGTCATGAACAATCGACTTATGGAAGTGTATCTAATGAATGAAATGAGATATGCCCATTTGAATTTAAACAGTGAAGCACCATTATCATTTATTAAGATACCGGAGAAAGAAAAGTCAGAGCTACTTGATCTTTTAAAAGGACTAGGCCGCACACCTTTGTTTTTACCAGCATCTTTAGGTCAAATTAAGAAGGCTACTACTGATCTTCCTAGGACAAAAGAACAAAGGGGGGCTAGTCATGAGCTATGATGCCTGGATTATATTAACGGGTTCTCTTGTAGGAATTTCATGTGGAATGATCGGTTGTTTCCTTATTTTAAGAAGAATGGCCATGCTTGCTGACGCGATTAGCCATACTGTTTTGTTAGGTATTGTTGGTGCCTATATTGTGAGCAATGCCATATCGGGAATTAATATGCTAATTGGTGCTCTGATTGTGGGGTTGCTAACCGCTTATTTTGTTCAACTGCTTGATTCAAGCGGTGTTCAAACAGATGCTGCTATAGGCGTTGTTTTTACTTCCCTGTTTGCAATTGGTGTTATTTTAATATCTGTTTTCGCAGATAGAGTTCATATTGATGCTCAGCATGCTTTAATGGGAGAAATTGCTTTTGTTCCATGGGATTTGATCACCATATTCGGAATAGAAGGTCCTCGGGCAGTCTATTTATTAGGGGCAGTGCTGGTCATTGTCATCATCCTAATTGGACTATTCTATAAAGAAATAAAGGTTTGTTCGTTTGACCCACAAATGGCCGTTGCACTCGGAATTCCGATTATGTTTATTCACTATTTATTAATGGGAATGGTCTCGATCTCAACGGTTGCAGCCTTTGATGCAGTCGGAGCCATACTAGTGGTCGCGATGCTCATAGGTCCAGGCGCTACCGCCTATTTGCTAACCGATCGACTGAGTGTCATGCTCCTCATCAGTGCTATTGTAGGTGTTGTTTCTGCTGTAGCAGGTTATTATGTGGCCGTATTATTGAACGTATCCATTGCTGGATCCATGGCTATGGTGGTCGGGATTATCTTCGCCTTAGTCTTTGTCTTCTCACCAACACATGGGCTGATGTCCAAATGGATTGGGCGGTTTCAGAGTAGGAAAGAGGCTGGAGTGGAACAGGGGTTATAGTAAGCAAGAAAACACTACTCAAGGAAAGAGTGGTGTTTTCTATGTAGTTACTATCCTTTACAAATGTTTTTCTTTAAGAGGGTGTTCAAAAAGTCCGGCAAAAATAGCTTCAAATTTCTTCGTCAGCTCGTCTCTCCGCTCCTCACGTATACAAAACATACGCTCCGGTGCTCAAGACTTCGCTTCCTCGAACTTCTTTGCTCTTTTTGTCCTCCTTTTTGAACAGACTCTTTAAGTGAAATGCTTAGTTTTGCTAGAATGTGTTAAAAGAGCACTGATTTATAGAAAATTCGCCTAAAAAGTAATGGATTACTCATGTGAATATGAATGAATCCAAGCTTATCAGCGATTCTTGAAATATATCGTCGATTACTTTAGATTTATCAGCGATTTTTCAGATATATCGGCGATTATCAGAATATATCAGCCTTGAGGTGTGGCCTCCTCCCAAAATAGATCAAGAATATTTAAAACACTCTTATGAGAAATTTTTCAAGTAAGTCCTTCAATGCTGGTCGTTCATTTCCATCAAGTCCAACAATATGTGTGGCGGTAATCAATGAGTTAAGTACCGCTTCTTCGGTTGCCTCTCCAATGCTACTTATACTCCTGATGTTTCTAAAGAATGGGAATATACTTCTAGTGAAGCGAAAATATATGGATCCGATCTAATAACGTTTTCTACGACTATGTTATCTGCTGCAATAGCTTATTTCATTTTGCAGAAGATGTTTAGAGCTTAAAAAAGGACAAGAAATCTATATATTTTACTAATCCAGATGGGCAATAAATTTGAATTTCATACAGGACCTTACATGACAGATTGGATGATTATAGACATGAAAAAGAACATATGGAGATTTATGATTGAAGATTTACTAGGAAATCATCTTTATAGAAATCTCAAAGGGTGGTGGATGCATTACTTTTGAGTTGGTAGTATTATATAATATAGTAAGGAGAAATATTAAAGTAAGCGAAAAGGGTGTGTATTTGAGATGAAGAAGGGATTATATAGTACTGTTACTGAAAAAGGCCAAGTCACGATTCCATCTAAGATTCGAATGGAATATAACATTAATCCTGGTGATAAATTGACTTATATCACAGATGAAATTGATAATATAAAAATTAAAGTTATTAAACAAACATCAATTGATGAGGTATTTGGGATCTTCAAAGTGGAGAATGTATTACCTTTTGATCAGGAGCGTCTGAAAGCCCAAGAATATATCGCTAAAAGACATATCGATAAACTAAGGGAACAGTAAGATGAACCAACGTATGATGGTAGATGCGAATATCCTGTTGAGAATTGCAACTGGACAGCCGGAGGATATGGCAAATGAAGCAAAAACACTTTTTGTTCATATCGGGAGCCAAGATATAAAATTGATTGTACCAACAATGGTCGCAGCTGAGTGTTGTTGGGTGTTAAAAAGCGTTTATAAGTTTGATCGTTATCATATTAGAGATGGACTAACTAAACTATTTAGTTTACCTTTCATTGAGCTAGAAGATGAAAATGTATTAAAAGCATTGGACGATTATGCTGATCAGAATGTAGACTTTATTGATGCTTATTTAGCAATTTTGTCGAATAATACCCCGATTTTGACATGGAATGTAAAGCATTTTAAACGATTATCCTGCGAATTTTATACCCCTTTGGAAATTCTGGCTTCTAAGAGTGACTAATCCTAAGATTTTTTCAGCTCTAGCTTCAGGTTTTAAATTATACCGAGTTAATGAAGGAATGAAAATATAATATGATAAATCGCTAACAGGAGTTTTACTTTGAAAGAAAGTCCATTCCCTTATGATAAGTCTTTTTCCTCCTCCTGGGAGAATCCAACTTCTATCCATTTTGGTGGATTACTAGGATCAATATTTGTTGTTAATTTGCTCTTTTTTATAATCTATTTAACCGGACTAAGGAAGAGATAGGTTTTCTAATGATTTTATTGAAAGGCTGTTAAAGCTTACCTACAACCTCGTTCCATACCTCTTTATAGTTTTCACATAATTCCTCTTCATCTAAAAGCCCCCATTTAAAGGAATCTAAATGGGGCAATTTGGGTGTTTCGTTGGTCTCGATTTTTCTATTTATGTAAGCATTTTGTAAAAAAACTAAATAGTTTAGAGAATAAGGTGCTAAGCGTCTAAAGAGCGTTATACCACTAGTATTAAATCTAATACTGCTTATTCTTTTAATATTCCAGCCTCTCAATCCAATCCTTCAAAAGGCAGAGTTTTTGATAAAGCTTAATGCTCGCACAGATATTGTTGGGTTATATTACAAGGGTGAACTTAAGGTAACGGATGAGCAAGGAGATCTTTTTGAAATTCCTTCTTCTTATAAACCATTATGGATATCTGATGGGAACGAGATTTTAATAGCGAGGGATAAGCTACTCTTTTTCACTACAAGAAGTATTCTCGATAATTTTGACGGATATGTGTATTCACCGAATGGTTCTCCACCAACGAATAAAGATATAGGGGCAGACATTCTTGAAATGAGAAAAATGGACGACCATTGGTATTTTGTTTCATGCACGTAAATGAAAAATGTTGTGATTAAGGTCTATTAAACTGAGAAAAGGTGAATTGAATGGGTCATTTGAATATGGACGAATTGAGAAAGAAGGCCATACATATTGGAAATGTGACGGAAGAATATGTTGTTGAGATTGAGGACATTACGTCGGAAGAGGGAGTGGCTCTGTTTAGTTGGACGCACAGAGAAGACGAGGAACTGGGTATATGGATTGAGCTTGCTGCAGATGGACGGTTGATTCGTTTAAGTAAAGATATAAATTCTTCTAATCATGGCAGCTCAATTTACCATGAAAAGGAATTAAAAGATAAAGCATTAGATTTTGTTGAAAAACATTATCCGCGTGTAAATGAGATTTTCACATTAGAAGAATGGGGTAATAACGGTCAGGAAACTTACAAACTTGTCTATGTCCAAATAGAACTAGATCTACCACTTCCCCTCACTGGGTTTTCTATTACTATTGCGCTATCCGGTGAGATCACGTATTTCCGTTATGATGGTACAGCTGAGAATATAGATATCCCTGAAAGTATTTTAAGCAAGGAAGAAATTAGGATTGAATGTATAAATGGTCTTGAAATGAAGCTTTTGATTAGTGAAATCAGCAAAAACCTTTACGTTGAAGGTGATGATCAACTACATCTTGTATATGAGCCGACACTTCCTTTTTATTCTTATTCAGTAGATGGAATAAAAGATGAGTTTGAGTACGAGGAAGAAGAGGAGCCTAGAGAATATAT
Organism: Bacillus sp. DJP31; assembly: GCF_049310945.1. Taxonomy (NCBI): domain Bacteria; kingdom Bacillati; phylum Bacillota; class Bacilli; order Caryophanales; family Bacillaceae; genus Bacillus; species Bacillus sp. DJP31. The sequence goes on from NZ_JBMERO010000007.1 coordinate 28,807, forward strand.
AGAAACGATCGTTCGTCCTTCATTTAGGGAACAAAAGACAATCAATGAACTGATAGGCTTTGATGAAAATGAATTTGAACAAATTCGGGAGCTTGACTTAGGCAACGTAACAGGAAGTGTGTGGCGCATCAAAAATAATAAGGTACAAGTTCAAGAGGACAAGACTATAGAAGGTTATTTTAACAAAAGGAATGATAATACCCTTAAAATCCAGCGGGACAATGAAACGGGGAAGATTCTAGGAGTGTTTTCATTTCTTGAAAGAGAAGGAGAGTTGGGGCTCACTAAAGAGGAAAGTAAAGAGGTAGCACTTCAATTGTTATTTATCCTTTATCCCTCTGCAGATTTATACTTCCGCTACGTGGTGATAGAGGAAGAAGATGAAGAAGATACAGAGGAGGAGAGTAAAAACTTCCGCTTCGAATTCCGTATCTTTCATGAAGGGATTGACAACCGACTAGCTTCTGCAAGAGTCAGTGTAAACCGAACGACTGGATTTGTTGATCATTATCTGGCCCCAGATGTAGATCCTGAAGCTCTAAAAAATATCAATACAATTCCAGCCGTTACAGCAGAAGAAGCAAGCAATATCTTCAAAAATGAACTTAGCTTAGAACTTAAGTGGAATAAAGAATACAAAGACAATCAAGAATCCTATTATGCACTGAGCTATGTGATTTCGTTTCCAAAATTGCGAGGAAGAATAGATTTTATCAATGCTCAAACGGGAGAGAAGATTGTAAATAAGTTATAGATTAGTTCTATTCATACTTTCATTATTGGAAGTGATACATTTGAAATACACACCATATACTTAATTAGATGTAAGTTTACTAAGGGAAGTTATACAGAGATGCAGCGGATAAAATTTATGATTAAACAGTCCTAAACGAGCCTTTGTGGTTTAAAATTCTAATCTCTCTAACTTTACTTATTACTTTTGTTTTTAGCAGTTCATCTTTTTCTTCAAATGCTTATTTTTAAAGCAGTTCGAAATTTGATGCTGCAATCTTTTTTTGCGCTTATGGTTTTAAAATGAGAAGGAATGTTAGAATTTCTGCCATCTTATTTACTTCAGCAGTTATATGCATTTTTCTATCCATCTCAGCCATATATTAGCGAAATTAAATCTTCTTAGAAAAAAATCCAGCTTGATAATCAAGCTGGATTTTTTTCATTCAGGAAGTGCTTTGGATACCTAACCGCTTTAATCGTACTTCATTTTTAATTACTCGATTTTTCTCAATAAAACGAAGTAACTCCATCCGCAAACTCATCAAATAAGTAGCCTTCTTGTAATTCAAATAAATCGATATCATTGAATCGATTCTCTGGTGAAAGTTCGTGATGCCATATATTCGCTAGAGAATCTGTGTAGATAGGATTTCTTTCCACTAACTATTCACCTCCCCATATCGCAACCATTTATATATTGTGTTCAACTACTGTGCTAGTTATTTACGAAATGAATAAAAAGAATTCAAAGTGAGAATGATAATATTTATCAATTGTATTGACATAGATAATCATTCTCATTTAAGATAGAATTAATAAGGTTATTAGGAGGAAGTTAGATGATATCGTTAATGGTGGTGGGTGCAGATCATTTAGGTACTATTACTGGAAAGCTTTTAAATACAGGTTTTGGTGAGGTACTTCATATTGATGGAAGAAAAGTAAATTCGGTGAAAAAGGGAATTCCGGAGAGCATTGATATGGTTTTTGTCCTGACTGATTATGTGAACCATAATTTAGCCAAGGTTATTAAACAAAAGGCTAAGGAACAGTCTAAACCTATCTACTTCGTCAAGCGTTCATGGAGTTCGATTTATCCTGTGATCCAAGAATTGAAATTTGGAAGCTAAACTAGAAAATCAGGTGATAAAAATGAACTTTAGCTCCATACATACCTTAAATAAACCGGCACATCTTTCCCTACTTTCTCAAGAAGATCTCTTTATTCAATTATCTATTGATCAAATTATTAAAGGCTATTACTCAGAACCTGTTCACCTCCAAAATAACGTGAAGTTACTTGCGCATATTCATCAATCAACAAGGCGAAAAGTGTTTCTCGAGAGTCCGTCCTTGTTAGCAATCCTAACGAACCATTTACTTTCCTATATAACGAAGGAAGCACAGAATCTTTCTTTTACTATGGCTCCTTCAAAAGCAATCTTTATCCCAGAATTAAAAGGGTTTTTATCTGTTCAATTTGAAGTAGGAGAATGGACAAACGAGACATTTAAGCTCAAAAAATATATTTGGAAAGAAACGAACCTTCAATTACTCGTGGATATAGTCACGATCTATGCTAATAACGCTTATATTTCCATGCCAGAAGCATTTGATGTCTTTGATATGCAAATAGGCAAAAAAATAGACTTTAAACTAGCAGAAGTATCCTCAGCTTTAGCAAGAGTGAAATTAGTGATAAGTCAATCCAAGAATAAAATCTTACAAGGAACTTTTTATAGCTTCCATCTGTAAAAAGAATCATAACCAATGAAGGTTATGATTCTTTCTGCTTTAGATATCTTTTGTCTTTCATAAATAACTTCCAGAAGTAAATAAACCCTGGGATTAAAATAGCAAAGCTAATTATGTAGACGATAAACATTGCCCGAAATGTATTTGGATCGGTAAATGATGATTCAATCGTAACATTCGGATAGACGATATAAGGTAGGTGTGCACGACCATACGCATAGCTTGCCGCTAAGTACTGAAGAATAATGGCCACAACGGCCAGCCGTGGTCTTCCTTTTAATGCTTTACCTTGAGTCGAAGACATAAATAATGCACTATATCCAAGAGCAAATAAGGCAACAGAAGCAATAAGCCAAGGAACGTGCTCAAGAAGGTTGTTATACATCCAAGTCGCTTCAAATTGCATCGTTTGTACAATGAAAAATGCCATTAGTAGTGTGACTGGACCAAGGATAATAGCATCCTTCCGGTAGATATAATACGTTTCCTCCGCGTCAGAAGCATTTGAATAATCAGCAAGAAGAAGTGAAGAAAGAAATAGTGTGCTGCTAACGGCAAACCCAATAAATGCATAGGCATGTGGGCTTGAAAGAAGCTTACCAAGTTGAAGCTGCTCTACACCAGCTATAATTTCTATAAAGCCTCCTTGAGAAATGGGAAGAGTTAAGATGAGTAGCGCCGGTATAAGAAATCCAGATATACCTGAGACATACGAGAGCATTCTCTGATAATCCTTGACTGCATGAGAAAAAACAAGAAAGGCACTTCTTAATGCAAGTAACAATACGATGAAGCTTGCAGGCAATAATAGAACCGTTCCTAGTGAAAAGGCTGCACCTGGAAAAAGAGTAACTAAAGCTACAACGATTAACACGATAAATACGTTTGTAATCTTCCATGAAGGTGATAAATATCTGTTTGCAATATTGGTCGCCTTTGTTTTCTTTTGACGATTAATGTAAAACATGGACCAAAATCCAGCACCAAAATCAATGGTTGCAGCAACTGCATAAATAAAGATAAAGCTCCATAATAGTGTGATAGCAAGCAATACATCAGTCATTAAATCAATCCTTTTCTAAATCATACTTCTAATACATTTGAAATGGGATGACGTTTAAAGTAGCTTCGCAATACTAAAACTGTAGCGATTCCTAAAATGATGTAGACGATGAGAAAAAGAGTAAACAACAACGCTAGGTTGGTGGATCCCGTTACAGCATCTTTTGTCAGCATCATATGATAGATTACCCAAGGTTGCCTGCCTGTACATGCGAAGATCCATCCGAATTCTATGGCTATTATTGAAAGTGGTCCAGCTGTAATAAAGGCCAACATAAAGAGCTTCGGAAAGGTTTTTTTCTTTAATATTTTATTCCAGGCGAATCCTGCAAGGGAGAGCATAATTAAGTATCCACCGATAAACACCATGGAATTGAATAACGTATGAACAAATAGTGGAGGCCAGTATTCTTCTGGAAAATCATTTAATCCGACCACCACAGTGTCAAAGCTATTTCCTGCTAAAAAGCTTAGGGCCCATGGAATTTCTATTCCATATTCGACTTCTCTTGTTTCTCTGTTTGTAAATCCTGCAATGGCTAAAGGGGCATGAGATTGTGTTTCAAATAATCCTTCTGCTGCAGCTAATTTTTCTGGTTGGTACTCATGAAGCTGTTGAGCACCAGTATGCCCATTGATGGCAGTTAAAAATGAGAAGATTCCACCTATGACTAATCCAAGCATTAATCCTTTTTTGTGGTAGCGATAGCTACTTGAGTCTTTAGGAGTGCGAAGCATTTTATAAGCGGCAACAGATGCTATTACAAATGCCCCAGTCATAAAGGCAGATACGGCAACATGACCAGATGTAACAAGAAAGCTTGGGTTCCAAAAAGCTGCCCAAGGATCCACATTCACAATCTCTCCATTTACGATATCAAATCCAGCGGGAGTACCCTCGAATGCATGCACATTCGTAATAAGGACGGCTGACAATGTAGCCCCAAGTGCAACAAAAAACACGCTTAATATTCGCATCCATGGTGATAAACGATCGGCTGCATAAACATAAATCGACATAAATAGAGCCTCTAAAAAGAAGGCAAAAATCTCAATTTGAAAAGGGAGTGCGATGACCTTACCAACAACCTCCATAAAACCAGGCCATAATAAGGCTAGTTGAACACCGGCAATAGTTCCTGTAGGAATGGCAACTCCAAGAAGAACGGCAAAGGCCTTGGTCCATCTATTTGCCATAACTGCATAATCTCGATCTTTTGTTTTTTGAAAAAGCAATTCTGCAAATAGGATCATTAATGGGATCCCCACGCCGAGTGTTGCAAATATAATATGAAAACCCATTGTCATTCCAAATAAGGAGCGGGCTATGACAATATCATCCATGATAAACAATCCCTTCCACCTAAAATGATTACTCCCTTATTGTCCACGAATTACCAAAATGTATGCGAGGAATTTTATGTTTTAGAGAGTTAAAGCACATTGGAACATTGGAGTAATATTTTAATGAGTAGTATAATAAATATAGAAAAGTATAAACAGTAAAACGTAATGATTTTGATTTATATATATACCAATATACGGAGGGATTCATTTTGAATACAAGCACAAAAATTCCTGTCTACGTTCTAAACGGATTTTTAGGTAGTGGAAAAACGACTGTATTAATTAACATACTCTCTTACTGTAAGGAGAAAGAATTAAAAGCTGGAGTCATCTTAAATGAGCTAGGGGAAACAAATGTTGAAGGTCACTTACTCGGAAGTGAGCAAATTGTCGAATTACTCAATGGTTGTATTTGCTGCACCATTCAGGAGGATTTAAAGTCCACGTTGGATGATTTTATAAGGAACCAGAAAGAATCCCCAGTTGATTTACTAATCATAGAAGGAACAGGGGTTGCAAATCCATTGGAGCTTATTGAAGCGCTTACAGATCAAATCTATGTAAATAGCTTTGAACTGCAATCCATAATTGGGATGGTGGATGCTAGTCAGTATTTAGACTATCAAAGTATTTTTACAAGCTCAAAAGAAGTCCGAAAGCTCCTGCAGGATCAAATTCAATATTCGACATTGCTGTTAGTAAATAAAACAGATCTGTTATCAACATCTAAGCTTGAGAAAGTCGAAAAGCAAATTCGAAAATCCATTACCAATGATATTCCTATTATTCATACTGCATTTGCTAAGGTCGATCGTGAAGAACTCTTTAAGAAGCGATTTTTTATGATTGATCAAGGTCATAAGCATTGCGATCATAACCATGAGCACGGAGAAAGTTGTGATCATCATCACCACCATAACCATGCGATGATAAAAGCAATTAAATTAGATCAGCTTCCTGTATTAGACCGGATTTCCCTAGAGAAATGGTATAAAAACTTGCCTAAAGAAATTATTAGGAGCAAGGGAATTGTGCAGTTGGAGGGAACGTCTGGTTTCTTTGACTTCCAATTTGCGTCTAGACGATTAACGCTGACCCAACTAGCTGAAAGTCCGAAAGTGGATCCAAGCATTGTGATTATTGGAGCCGATTTTGATGAAGAAAAAATCATGGACTCCTTTTCAAAAACTTTTTTACAGGTAACTAGAATATAGAATCAAAAAATCAGTGACAATAGGGTCACTGTTTTTTGTATAGGCAATGACGGAATTGTAAATCCTAAAAATAAAGGAGGTGTTTCATAATGGCACTAGATGTATTATGTGAAGTAAACAGCTGTGTACACAATATGCATGGCGAAAAGTGTGGGGCTACCCAAATTTTTGTAGTGAATCACAAAAGCAAAGATGCTGAAAATAGCGCAGAAACTGACTGTAAAACGTTTGAACCAGCAGGTCTGTAAATCTCTCGAAGAGGCAGCCAAGTCCGTGGTTGTCTCTTTCTCTTTTTATTATTGAAAATAATTCTCATTATTATTCACGATTACTAAATTTTTCACATAGTAAAAAGGCATAAGCCCATACAAGTGGGACTTATGCCTTAAAACTTTAGTTCAGAGCAGTTTTTAATGTTTCAAGATTTCGTCTCATAATGCTAAAGTAATCCTCATTCTTTTTAGAGTCTTCTTCTGTGAGCGCTTCAAGATTGTGAAGAGTTAAGGCTTCTGCTTTAATTTCATTCTTAACAATTTCTGCAATTTTTGTTGAAACGTTTTGTTCAAAAATGACATACTGAATGTTATGCTCTTTTGCTGTCTCAATTATTTTCGTTAATTCTTGTTGTGAAGGCTCATTCGTTGGAGATAAGCCAGAAACGCTTATTTGTTTTATGCCATAACGTGATTCCCAATATCCATAGGCTGCATGGGAAACCAAAATTTCCTTGTTCGAAGCTTGATCAATAACTTGTTTAAATTCTCCGTCAAGTTTCTCTAGCTCTAGCTTTAATTCATTAAAATTCTTCTCAAACTCTTCTTTTGCTTCAGGCTTTAATTTTTCTAGCGTATGCAGAATATTTTCAGCCAACTGAGTAGCTAAAATTGGATCTAGCCAAACATGTGGATCGTGATCCCCGTCATTATGCTCGTCTTCACCTGCGTGTTCAGCATGTTCGGCTTCAGTTTCGCCCTCATGCTCGTCTTCACCTGCGTGTTCAGCATGTTCGGCTTCAGTTTCGCCTTCATGTTCGTCTTCACCTGCGTGATCTACCTCTGCGAATTCTATTCCGTCAGCTGCTTTGACAATCATAATATCTTCTTTTTGTAAGACCTCAATGGCAGCATCTACGAAACCTTCAAGACCAGCCCCTGAATAAATGAATGCATCAGATTCAGAGATGTCTACCATAGTTTTGGCCGTTGGTTCAAATGTATGTGCGTCTACACCTGGAGGATAAACACTAATAACCTCAACATGCTCTCCGCCAATTTTTTTTGTGAAGTCTTCTAATGGAAAAATCGTTGTGTATACTTTCAATTTCTCTACTGTAGCTGAACCATTCTCTGTTTTTTCTTGTAACTTCTCTTCCTTAGGAGTACAACCAAAAAGGAAGGAGCTTAATAAAAGAAGAAGTGCAAGTAAAAGGTAATTTGTTTTCATTATTTTATCCCCTCAATCAAAATGATTTCGATTTATAATATCCTCTGTCATTATATCGTAATTATTACGATTTTAAAACCAAAAAAAATTTCACCTTTGAAAACTTCTTAAAATGAAGGTAGTGGATCTTTAATAAGTGTCCAATCTTGAATCATTTCTTCCTTCGTTAAAAGACATGCATTTAATGAGGACTCAATTTCTTCTCGGTCCATATCAATACCAATTAGAACTAACTCCGTCATCCGGTCGCCAAAATCAATGTCCCATCTTTCTAGGAGCTCTGGTTCTTCTTGAATCATTTCTTCTTGTTCATTTTTAGATAGGGCCGCAATCCATTCACCTGCAGGCTGAAACATAATGGAGGTTCCTGCTTGTGATAGTAAAATTGAAGTATTATTTCTCGAGGCGACCCAAATGAAGCCTTTTGCTCTTACAATATCTTCTGGCCAGTCTTCTAACCAATTAAATAGTCTTTCCGGATGGAAAGGAAGTCTTCTTTTGTAGACGAATGAAGTGATACCGTACTCTTGGGTTTCTGGCGTATGTTCTTCATTTAATTCCTTGAGCCAGCCAGCCGCTTGACTTGCCTGTTCAAAATCAAACATTTTTGTATCAAGTATTGAAGATAATTCGATCTGACCAAAAGTAGATTGAATAATATGAGCTTCAGGATTTAGTTTCTTTATGACTGCTTGCAATTCATTCGCAACCTCTAGGGAGATTAGATCTAATTTATTTAGTATAATTACATTGGCAAATTCAATCTGATCAATTAATAAATCAACAACTTCTCTCGTATCATGCTCGTCAGTTCCCTGTTTACGGTCTAGGAGACTTTCACCACTTGCAAAATCATGCCAAAATCTGTTGGCATCGACAACTGTAACCATCGTATCAAGCGTACAGATTTTTGTTAAATCCATCCCTGTCTCCTCGTCAATGTAAGAAAAGGTTTGGGCGACTGGGACAGGCTCACTTATACCGGAAGACTCAATTAGAATATAATCAATATCACCATTTTGAACGAGTTTCTCAACCTCTTTCATTAAATCCTCACGTAATGTACAGCATATACACCCGTTCTGCATTTCAACCAATTTTTCTTCTGTTCTAGAAAAACCACCTTGCTTAACTAGTGCAGCATCTACATTTACTTCACTCATATCATTGACAATGACAGCAACTCTTAAGCCCTCACGGTTATGTAAAACATGATTCAGTAAAGTTGTCTTTCCCGATCCCAGGTAACCACTTAATACAGTAACAGGTATTTTTTCCATTTATTCATCTCTCCTTTTCTTTAATCGTAACAATTACGATTTAACTTTTATTATCATACAAGACTAAAAATAGAATTACAAGAAAAATGTTAAAGGAAAAATCCGCCTGATAGAGAATTAGGAGTGAGTGTATAACATTTAGGAGGAGTTTATGATGACAGTAAAAGCTGAATTATTTGCATTAGTAGAGAAAATGAATTCAACTAATGAACACATTCGGAATGAAAAAGATAGAGTGTTTCAAGTGAATTTAAATGAAACGGAGTCATTACAAATCGTTATTAAAGACGGTCTAGTTGAAGTAGTGGAAGGATCGTCGAATGAAGCAGAGGTGACGTTAATACTTTCGGAGAGTAATTTTTCCAAGCTACTAAAGGATGATTTGAACACAACAATGGCCTTTATGACTGGGGGGGTAAAGGTAGAAGGTAAGGTCGGTTTAGCTTTAAAGCTACAGGAAATTGTGAAGAACTACCAATAGATTATTTTTTTTCTGGAACTGGATCTACTCCGCCAGGATGGAATGGATGACATTTGCAAATTCTTTTAGTCGTTAACCAACCACCTTTAACAATGCCGAACCGACTGATTGCTTCTATTCCGTAATGAGAGCAAGTGGGATAAAAACGGCATGAGGGTGGTTTTAATGGTGACAGGAATCTTTGATAAAATCGTATCATAAGTATAAAAGGTCTTTTAAACATATTCATCCTCCAGTCAAAATGGTAATTCATAGTATTCCAATCAAAATTAGTGTAAAAAGTTTCGTTTCACGTTATGATAAGTATAGAAGATTTTAAAGGAGTGATAAAGATGCCTTCAGTAGAAAGTTTTGATTTAGATCATGATGCAGTCGTTGCACCTTATGTAAGACATTGTGGTGTTCATCATGTAGGTAGCGATGGCGTAGTTAATAAATTTGATATTCGTTTTTGTCAGCCGAACAAACAAGCAATGAAACCCGATGCGATTCATACGTTAGAGCATTTGTTAGCATTCAATATCCGTACCCACTCAGAAAAGTATGACCACTTTGATATTATTGACATTTCTCCAATGGGTTGTCAAACAGGATTTTATCTAGTTGTAAGTGGCGATCCGACTGTTACAGAGATTATCGACCTTATGGAAGATACGTTAAAAGATGCTGTAGAAATCGTTGAAATTCCAGCAGCAAACGAAAAGCAATGTGGTCAAGCAAAGCTACATGACTTAGAGGGTGCTAAGCGTTTAATGAACTTCTGGTTACAGCAAACGAAGGAAGACCTTCATAAAGTTTTTGGATAATTGGGATTGACACCTTGCAAGTGAGCAGGGTGTTTTTTCATGTTTAAACAGAAAGATTCGTCATTCAACAACAAGCCCCTCATCCAAATTAGATAAGGGGTCACACAAAATTATTTCCGAAAAGCTACCGAAGCAATGGCATCGTGTAAGTGAATAGACTCCTCATTTCTACATTCCACCTCAAATGCAGAAAAAAAGTCCAATTCATATAAGTCAGCAGCTACAAGTCTCACCATGTCCTCGACAAATCTCGGGTTCTCATACGCTGACTCCGTGACCATTTTTTCATCAGGGCGTTTTAATACAGGATGAATCATGGCGCTTGCGTTGGATTCAGCCGCATGTAATAAGGCTTCCTTCCAATCTTCTTCTTGAACAAAGCGGTCATCTAACTCTGCTCGCATTTTTATGTATCCACGTTGATTGTGAGCACTATATTCACTTATTTCCTTGGAACAGGGGCATAAGGTGGTAACCGTACATGTCAGTCCAACCTCAGTTTTATAGCCACCTTTAACATCGAATTCAACCTTCATGTAGGCTTCAGAGTGATTTAACCCTGAAATTCCAGATGCCGGACCTTTCCTTTCATAAAACCAAGGAAACGTGACTTCCAACACGGCATTTTCTTGCTCAAGTCTAGTTGCAAGCTCTCGAAGAAAATCATGTAGAGTGCTAATAGATAGGTTAAAGCCTTGATTGTAGTATAGTTGAAGCTGCTCTGTGAAACGGCTCATATTGGTCCCTTTTTGATTAACTGGAATTTTCGATGTGAAAGAAAATGTAGCAATAGTTGTCTGCTCATTTGGTAAAAGGGTAGAGGTCACTTTTACAGGGTGCTTCACATTACTAATTCCTACAGAATTTATTTGAAATAAAAAATCTTTACGCACATTTTGCAGATCCGGCATCCCTTTTTTTTCTGTAGGCTTTGATTTAGCTCCTGGAACAACTGAACCAAATAGTTTATGTCGCTCTTCCTTCGAAGGTAAAATTAGTTTTTCATTGTTCATAAAAGTCCCCTCTCATATGCCAATCTCTCTTCAGCTATAAGGAGTATACAAATGATCCATTGAAACATCAAAAGATATGACTTAATTGATGTGCTAGGTAGTAAAGCCTCCTAATAGGAGGGGTATCGTTTATTCTTAGTAAAAGACTCTATTACTGAAGGAGACGCTAAGAAAACGGTGGAGAAATTTGTTGATAATGACTATAAACTAGAAACAATCGCTTCAGCAGCCTTTCTTGCTCCTGAGATATTTCTCGCAGAAGGTCCAATTTCTAGCTCGGCTAATGCACCAGCCACATATAGATTATTGCTCCACTTTAAGCTTTGGTCCACAATGGGGTACCCGCAAGTTGCACATTTTAACTGCTGACTCTCAATTAATGGTTCAAGCAATGCTTTCCCAGGAAGCGATTGCTCAAAGCCGGTAGTTAGAATAATGGTTCTTGTGTTGAAAGTTTCAGTGGACTCCTTAAAAGAAATACTGATGTCATTGGAACCATAATTAAAATCAGTATGTGCAATGTCTTCATCTACTATCTTTAGTTTGTTATCACGACTGGCTCTAACTAATTTCAAATAAAGCTCTCGTGTAATAGAGCCTTTATTTCTAGCGCCTACTATCATTTGTCTTCTCTGCCCTAGATCATTTGTACTTTTAAATCCATTCATATACTTAGAACCTAGCCATCCAGGATCACTGTCAAAAGCATGTATTTTAAACGGATGTCTTTTTAGTAAGGTTACGTTGCCAGGGAAGATGTCAGCTAAATGAAGGGCCGTGTGAGCAGCAGTAATACCACCACCAACAACGGTTACAGGTGGTTCCACATCATGAAGAGTCGCTAAAGTCCCGTCAAAAATATGAAAAACATGTGAATGTGCTTGTTCATATAGGCTAGATGCCCAATCTGGCCACCTAGGTTGTTCATTTAGGCCAAGTGCAAGAATAACATTAGTACCTTGTATATGATAGGAATGGTTGACTTCTACTTGCCAATGAACAGCTTCCTTGCTTAGCTTCGTTACATACCCCTTGTGCCAACTTTCCATCATCCCGTTAGAATGGATAACACGATCACAATGTTCATTGAAAACGTCCAGAGAAGGGCGTTTATATGGACCGTAAAAGGCAGTGTCCTCGCTTCTTCTATCCCGAACATACCGTTGCAAACTGAAAGGTTCAATATCGATATGATGAATGAACGGAGAACGTAAGAAAGGCATTGCAATTTTTTCTGTACAATTTTTCCAGTTCATTAGTGGTTCATCGTGTGGATCAATAATTAGAAGCTGATCTGATCGAACCTTCTTTGATCCTAATAAATACGAAGCAACAGTTGTCCCTTGTATTCCTCCACCAATAATAACCCATTCAAACATGATGTAGGCCCCCTTGGTTCTATATATATAAAACGAAACCATTTCGTTTTGATAATCATATAGAATCCCTCCACTAATCGCAAGTTAAAAGATATTTTTGACCTGCATAGGAGAGGAAGAATTGGCTGTGATCCCTACAAGAGAATAAATAATCAGCTTTGAGGATGCCGACTCCAGCTAGATTTTTTTTTCTGATGTGTCCCAGTCCAGGGAAGGGATAATGACATACAAATAGTAATGCTGACTTATCAAATGCGTCCTGAAGTAAGCTTTGACGAGTAGTTAAACCTTCTTTAGGTGACATCTCCGCACGAATATGTGAAGAAAGATGCTGTAATGTTGAGGGGGCGTTAAGTATACCTGATGCTTTTAACCAGGCCTACCTGCTATTGGTAGATGTGTTTCTCGGAGCCCTGCATCCACTAGAATATAATGTTTACCAGCTTCAATAAGTAAAAAGTTAAGTGGAGCATTAAACTCAGAGGGGATATGCTGAGTAATTTTCTCAGGAGTATCCGCGAAAATGAAGTCCTTAGGACAGGGAAGACCCCATCGGAAATGACCCTTATTCGGAATCTTCCAAATTAAAAAGTGTGTAGTTCAGAGTCCATAAATCTTCCTTAAGAGTAGTTGTAAAATGTGATGTTTGACATTATAAAAGATAACATGATATGTTATGGTAAATCGGAATGATGTTGATTTGTAATTATGTTTTATCCCATATTCTATTTCAGTTACATATTCTTTATAAGTTTCTTTATTTGAACCAGAATTATCTAGTTAAGAGGTATATATTTTTCATTAACAACTTGCAAGGAGTAGTAATATTTTAAAAATCATAATAGAGGGTGTTCAAAAAGTCCGGCAAAAATAGCTTCAAATTTCTTCGTCAGCTCGTCTCTCCGCTCCTCACGTATACAAAACATACGCTCCGGTGCTCAAGACTTCGCTTCCTCGAACTTCTTTGCTCTTTTTGTCCTCCTTTTTGAACAGACTCTAATAGTTACATTTTGCTAGGTGACATGAATAATGAATGGGCGAATACCTAAAATTAGGGTTCGGCTTTCTAAAATGATTTGAACTTTACTTTTCTTGGAAATGTATATATTATAAATCGTAATTATTATGATTTAGAAATTACAAACTGAGGTGTTGGTTATGAATGAAAAACTAATGGAGATTTTTGCCCGAGAAATTATTGCCTCTCTCCCTAAAGAGAAAAGAAGAATATATCAGTTTATTGAGAGTGAAGAAGATAAATTGGCTCAAAGAAGTAAAACGAAGGATCAGTTCTTAACTCTACTTAAAGAGCATTCTCCCTACAAACTAGCAGCCAATTGTTTCCAAGTAACTATTGGGGAAATCTATAGTTTAATGCATGAGATAGAAAATGAAATAAACAGTAGGTTAGATACTAGAATACAGAAGAAAAAATGGATTGACTATACAGAAATGATGGGAGTACAAAAGGAGGGGAATGCTCCAGAAAAGTTGTTTTTTTTATTTTTATCATAGGTGAATTAGGAGAGGAATTAAATGAAGGCTTGGTATGAGGAACATTTTCAAGAAGATTATCTCAAGATCTATCAGCATAGGCACAATGAGGCAGAAAGCGAATTAAAAGACTTGCTTCAACTATTACCCTTTAAGAGTGGACAATCTGTTCTTGATTTATGCTGTGGGTACGGTAGGCACTCACGATATCTGGCTCAGCGAGGATATAGAGTTACAGGTGTAGATCTTTCAGCCCCACTTCTTCAGGAAGCCATTTGGTTATCTTTAAACGTCCCTATTCAGTATATGAGATGTGATATGAGGAATCTTCCTTTCCATGAAGAGTTTGATCTTGTCATAAACATGTTTACAAGTTTTGGTTATTTTGAAAGTGATAGCGATAATGAAAAAGTAATACAAGGAGTAAGTCATTCTTTAAAAACAGGTGGGTATTTCCTTATTGATTATTTAAACCCCACCTTCATAGAAAACAACTTAATTCCATATTCAAGAGAGAAGCTTGAATCAGCTGAAATACTCCAGTATAGAATGATTAAAGATGGCAAGGTTTATAAAAAAATTGTTGTAAAATCAGAAAAAGGTGAAAATCAATACGAAGAGAAAATTAAATTGTATTCTTTAGAGAGCATGATTTCAATGCTAACTGCACATGGGCTTAATGTAGAAACCATTATTGGTAACTATGACTCTAGTGCTTACCATACACAGCAATCACCAAGAATGATAATTGTGTGTAAGAAAAATAAACAGGAACCGACTTGAACTTCAACTCCAAAGGCACAACTTTATTAGAAGTGATAGAAGATAAAGACAAGTCTATGATCAAAAAATTATACAAAATAGATTCCACAGTAAGTAATGCAAATAGAACAAAATGGTCCCTTTTTAAAAAAACTGAAGAAATATATGTACTACTAAGATTGGAGATAAGGTCTTAAGCCTGAATTTGACTTTCGATTGCTAAATCTTTATATTTAAATCGTAATGATTACGTTTTATTTTGAAAGGAGCTTACAATGGCAAAGAAATCAAAAGTTGCAAAAGAGAGGCAAAGGCGAGCAATGGTGGAGAAATATGCTGAGCTTAGAAGGGAATTAAAGGTGAAGGGAGACTATGTAGCATTAAATAAGCTTCCGAAAGATTCCTCTGCGACTAGGCTTAGGAATCGTTGTGCGGTAACTGGCCGTCCTAGAGGAAATCTGCGTAAGTTCGGTCTATCACGTATTGTCTTTAGAGAGCTCGCACATAAAGGACAAGTACCGGGAGTTAAAAAGGCAAGTTGGTAAACCAAACAAAAAAAGGAGTGTAAGGTGTGAAAATCGTAGACGATCGTATTCCCGTAACCATCCTGACAGGTTTTCTAGGTGCAGGAAAAACAACTTTATTGAACCGTATCTTAACAGAACAGCATGGCTTAAAGATAGCAGTTATTGTCAATGAATTTGGTGAGGTTGGAATTGATAATCAATTAGTTGTACATGCAGATGAAGAAATATTTGAGATGAATAACGGTTGCATTTGTTGCAATGTAAGAGGTGACCTAGTTCGGATTCTCCAAGATCTGTATCAGGCAAAAGAAGAGAACAAAGCTCAATTTGACCAAGTAATTATTGAAACAACTGGACTTGCAGATCCTGCGCCGGTTATTCAGACATTCCTAGTAGACCCTAGTATTGAGAATGAATTTAAAATAGATGCGGTCGTTACAGTAGTGGATGCCTATCATATTTCAAGCCAATTAAAACACAGTCATGAAGCCCAAGAACAAATTGCTTTCGCAGATATTCTTTTACTAAATAAGATGGATCTAATTACACCGGAAGAACTCTTACAAACTCAGCAGCACATTAGAAAATTAAATCCAACAGCAAAAATTCTTCATTCAAAAAACAGCAATGTCAGTATAGAAGATGTACTTGGAGTGTATTCTTTTGACCTTGACCAAAAGCTCGAAATAGAGCCTCAACTTCTTGATGAAGAGAATCATCACCATCATCATGATGATCATGTAAAATCCTTTGTACTGCAGTCTGAATTACCCTTAAATCTTGAGAGACTCAATAAGTGGATGACAACGGTTGTTCAAGAGCTTGGCGAGGATCTTTTCCGTTATAAAGGTATTTTATCTATACGAGATCAAAATGAGAGGGTTATTTTCCAAGGAGTTCATATGCTATTTGGTGCCACAACCGATCGGTCTTGGAGAGAAGACGAAAATCGTAAAAATGAACTTGTATTTATTGGAAGAAATTTAAACAAACAATGGTTTGAAGAGCAATTTCAGCATTGTTTAGAAAAGGAGTTAGCATAATGAGACCAGGAATTCACCCGTTTTATCAAAAGGTCGTATATATGGACACGAATAGTGGATTTAAGTTCCTAAGTGGATCTACAGTAGGATCTAAAGAAACAATCCAATGGGAGGATGGAAATACCTATCCTCTTATTAAGATAGAGGTAAGCTCAGATACACATCCTTTCTACACGGGTAGACAAAAGTTTGCTGACAAAGGCGGTCGAGCAGAACGATTTCTTCAGAAATATAATATGAAGAAAGAAGAGTAACAATTACTTAAAAACTGTTTGATCTTAATCAAGCAGTTTTTAGTTTGTCTTTGCAAGGATGGGGGAGTATTATATATTTAAATCGTAATAATTACGATTTAAAAGGAGGTAAGAGTACAATGATTCAATTTAAAGACGTATCCTTTACATTTGGTGAAGACATCATCTTAGAAAAAGTAAATTTAAACCTAGAAGAGAATAACTTTACAGTTGTCTTAGGTCCAAATGGGGCAGGAAAGTCAACATTTATTAAAATGTTACTTGGATTAGTAAAGCCAACAAGCGGGGTGGTTGAAGTGTTGGGAAGTTCTCCTACTAGTAAGAAATACTCCTCAATTGGATTCGTCTCACAGAAATCTAATTCCTTTAATCACAGCTTTCCCGTCTCAGTCCTAGAGGTTGTTCTAACTGGGAATGCAGGTGTAATTGGATTAGGTAAGAGGATTACTAAAGAATATACCTTAAAAGCAAAGGACGCTCTAAAACAAGTTGGGTTGCATGATTATACAAACCGCACCATTACTGAGTTATCTGGTGGACAGCAGCAAAGAGTGTTTATAGCCAGGGCTTTGATGAATGATCCTAGTCTGTTAGTTTTAGACGAACCAACAGTTGGGATAGATGCTGAGCAGAAAGTATTATTCTATGATTTGTTACATCGCTTACATAAAGAGGGAAAGACCATTCTTTTAGTCACTCATGATCGCGAAGCTGTCATAAAGTTTGCAACACATGTCCTATTTATTAATAAAAGGATTATGTTCTATGGAAGTACAAGAAAATTTTCTCATCTTGATAATGTGAATTTATCTGGACTATATGATTCCAAAGTGGTCCCGGCATATAAGTAAGGAGAGGATAAAAAAATGTTTTCGAGTCTACTTGCGTATGAGTTTATGCAAAATGCGTTTATTACTGGTTTAATGATTGGGGCAATTGCTCCCCTGCTAGGTATGTTTTTAGTGATGAGAAGAATGGCACTCCTTGCAGATGCCTTTTCACACATTACGTTAGCAGGTGTAGCAATTGGGATGTATATTGGAAAAGCTATGCCACAGCTAGCTTATCTTTCACCGATCTATACAGGAGTCATCTTTACAGCCATAGCCTCTTTCTTCTCAGAAAAGCTAAGATCTATCTATCGAGATTTTCAAGACCTTCCTCTACCCATTATTATGTCAGCTGGAGTTGGTATCAGTGTCATTTTTATCTCCTTAGCTGATGGGTTCAATACAGATTTACATGGGTATCTCTTTGGAAGTATCTCTGCTATTTCTCGCTCTGATGTCTTATTTATCATCCTTCTTGCTGTAATCGTTCTTATTGTTATCTTGTCTTTATATAAAGAGCTACTTTTATTATCCTTTGATGAAGAGTATGCAAATGTGACGGGAGTGAAAGCAAAATTCGTTAATAGGCTCTTCATTCTAGTTGTCGCTTTAGTGATTGCTTGTGCAATTCAAATCACAGGCGTTCTTCTAGTTTCCTCGCTAATGGTATTACCTGTGGCAACTGCAATGAGGATAGGTAGGAGCTTTAAACAAACGTGTATTTTTGCTATTGTCTTAGGTGAACTATCCGTAGTTCTAGGTATATTTGTCGCGTATGAACTAAATATGCCTCCAGGCGGTGTTGTAGTAATGATCTCTCTCTTGCAATTAATTGCTGTGAACTTCCTTGGAAAAACAAGATTGTATAGAATTGTACATTCAATTATTCCTAGAAAGATTAGGAGTAGCATAGACCTTAAATCGTAATCATTTTGACTTATAAGAAGGAGTGTTCTGAATTGGCAACTTGGGATTTAAGTAAAACGAAGCATCACATTTTAATTTGTAATGGTAGCAGTTGTATGGAAAATGGTGCCGAGGAGCTAACGCAAGCTATTCGAAATGAAATCCGTGACAGAGAAGCAGAGGAGGTCATACATACAACAAGAACGAGGTGTAATGGAAGATGTCATGATAAATGTGTGGTGATAGCTTATCCAGAAGGTCGCTGGTATAAGGATATGAAGGAAGAAGAGGCATCCTCTTTTATTGGGTATCTGATGGGTTCTGAAAACTTGACAACAAAAGTAAGTCATACTTATGTAGACGGAGTATTTTTAAAAGAGGATGGGATCCAAACAGGTGTTGAAAAAAAGAGGGAGCTTGTTCAAAAGGTGTCAAAATAGATAGCAAATTATTGTATCTAGTGATCGTTAGTTGGACGTTTTTATAGATTAAACGGAGGTACTAGCATTCGATAGTACAATATTATGTTTTACAGTGCCACTGTATCTTGCTTATACAGGATTCACTTTGCTTCTTCAAAAGAGGAGATTAAGAAGGTACTTTATTTAATTTGCCACCTAACTAAACCATATATATGGAGAAGACGGATTCCAATGTTTGGAAGACGTCTTTTTGTTTACAAATTCTTTCAAACTAATAGTAATTTTTTCAGATTTTGAGCATTTAATAAGCTAATGTTACATATTTATAGGTTATAATAAACTTATGTTACATTGGGGTTGGTAAAATGAAAACAGTTGAAGCTATCAAAAATGAACAGCAACTTTTATCTATGAAGACATTCTTAAAAAGTCGATCTTCACGTGACTACTGCTTATTTTTGCTTGGAATAAACACAGGTATTCGAATTTATGATTTGCTGCATCTAAACGTAAAGGATGTTTCGGACGAAACAGGTGAAATTGTCCATTTCTTGCAGCCCTCTATTTACACAGACCTTCCAATATATTTAAATATCCATGTACGAAATGCCTTACACACTTGTGTGAACGATAGCCAACTTCAACAAAGTGATTTCCTTTTTAAATCGAGAAAGTCGAATGAACCAATTACCCGTCAGCAAGCTTATAGAATTATTAATGAGGCAGCTAAACAATCTCGGTTTCATGATCCAGTCGGAACCCATACTCTTCGAAAAACATTTGGCTACCATGCCTACACCAAAGGAATCTCTATCTCACTCATCCAAAAAAGGCTACAGCAGGCCACTTCTAGAGAGACACTTCAATATATAGGGGTTGCAAATAAAGACTCAGTTCCAATCCGTCTTGACGTAAATTTATAATATCAGAAGATATATGGTTTATGCATTTGAATCCGGCTCCAGCGCCCAGCCCCTCGAGGTCAAATAACCTGAAAAAAATAAAAGGGAACATCACCCTTTTATTATTTTTTTAGAACATTTGCTTGTCGGGGCTAGACGGGACACTTGCGCCTTTTGATCTAAAAAGGGGGTTGATAATCATGTTTGCTGAAATTATCCACACGGACAAATTCATTTTACTTACTGCTATTTTATTAATTATGGGAGTATTGACGACAAAGTTCTCAAATCGTTTGGGAGTTCCAGCCCTTGTCCTATTTATGATGGTGGGAATCGTAATGGGGAGCGATGTGTTGGGTTTAATCTACTTTGATAATGCCAATACCGCACAAATGATAGGGGTCTTTGCCCTCATTATCATCTTGTTTGAAGGTGGACTTCAAACAAGATGGAGTACATTACGACCCGTTATTGTACCTTCCCTGTCTTTAGCAACAATAGGTGTTATCGTAACAACGGGAATTGTTGCGATTGCCGCAAAACTCATACTTGATGTTGACTGGAAAGTAGCCCTATTATTTGGTGCCATTGTGGGTTCTACGGATGCTGCTGCTGTTTTCGCCGTATTAAAGGGACAAAATATTAAAGAGAAAATTGGAACTACTTTAGAGGCTGAGTCTGGATCGAACGATCCTATGGCTGTATTCTTGACAGTTGCCATGGTTGAATTAATTACGATTCCAGAGGCAAGTGTATTGAAGTTAATGGGTTCATTCGTCGTACAAATGGGACTAGGTATCGTACTTGGTTTTGTTTTTGGGAAGTTGGCTGTTGCTGCATTGAATCGCATAAATCTCGATTCCAGTGGACTCTATCCAATCTTTGCAATAGCTTTTGCTTTAATTACGTATGGTATCACAGCATTTATTCATGGAAGTGGTCTACTTGCCGTGTATGTGTTGGCGATCGTAATAGGAAATGCAGAAGTAGCCTATAAACATTCAGTTTTCCGTTTTTCCGAGGGCTTTGCGTGGATGATGCAAATTTTGATGTTCGTCATTCTAGGCTTACTTGTTTTCCCGTCTGAGCTCTTTACGTGGGAGATATTTATTAAAGGAATCTTAATCTCTTTAATCCTAATGCTCATAGCAAGACCTATTGCTGTGTTCCTATCCACTATAAAAATGGATTATACAACTAAAGAGAAATTCTTTCTTTCATGGGCAGGATTAAAAGGCGCTGTGCCAATTGTTTTAGCCACTTTCCCAATGTTAGCCAATATTCAAGACAGTCAACAAGTTTTTAATGTTGTCTTTTTCGTTGTACTGACTAGCTGTTTAATACAAGGAGCAACAATTGCCCCTTTAGCTAAAAAGTTTGGATTAACGGGTCCTAAAAAGACCATTCCTATGCATTCTATAGAACTGGTGTCATTAGGAAAGGTTAATACGGAGATGATTGAATATGAAATGGAATCAGACGCTGCAATTCTAGGTAAAAACTTACTAGAAATTCCTTTTCCAAAAGGTTCACTAGTTAATGCGATTATCCGAAATGAGCAATTAATAACACCTACTGGGAACACGATATTAAAGGAAGGTGATTTCCTCTATATCCTCGTCTCGAGGAAAAGAAAGTCTGAATTAAAACAACTTTTACAAGAGAAAAAGATAATAAAAAACAAAGATTAGACCGAGCTTAAAGTCGGATCTGTGTTTATCATTAAGGCTTTTTTCTTAATGATTGTTGTTTTTTATATAGTTTTGTGAAAGTAACCCGTTGATAACAAGTTGATTGGAACGGATATGCGAGACTCCTGCTTAGAGCAGCGGGACAGGTGGGACCCAGCAGGCGCTTTCGCCGAGAATGCTCACCGCCCGCCCCGCATCCTGGAGAGGAAATCAACCACTCTTCTAAATAGCAACAAAGTTTACGAAAACAGACTTCTTTATCTTCGATTAAAGTGTTCCGAAAAACGGACGGCATCTTCAAAAACATCATCAATTGGTAAGTGGATACACGAAATAGTAGAGGAGGTTAATGTATCACCAAAGCTATAGGTTTGGTGTAGCTGATAAATTGAATTTTCGAGGATGTATTGCTCGATGGTGTAATGGTGGGTATCGACAATCCAATACTCTCCTACTTTAAAACGTTCATACACAGTCTTCTTTCGTTGCCGGTCATTTTTGGATGTACTAGGAGAGAGTATTTCAACAATCAGATCTGGGCTACCTTCAATTCGGTTCTTTTTAATAATATCAAGATTCTTGTTTGAGACATAAACGACATCCGGAATAAAACGATTATCTTTATCAAAGTAAACATCAACAGGTGCTACAAGTATTACCCCGCTTGTTTTACATGTCCCTTTTAATAGATATTGAATATCACTGGACACCACTTGATGAATAACAACAGGTGAGGGCTTCATCTCATAACGGACTCCTTCAATAATTTCATCAAAAAAATCATCTTGATCAGACGAATCATAAAGTTGAAAATCTCCTTTTGCAATTTTCTTTTTGGTCACATTTTTTACCTCCTTTTTAATTACACATATTTATAACAAGATCTCACTACGATGACGAATTCAAACTCAATTTTCATCATATTAATTAGAGACAAGCCATATACTAGAACTATATGACAAAAAACTATCGATTTGTAGTATGCTATTATTATGAGAGATTACGAGTAAGGAGTAGGATGAATGAATAACAAAGGATTATCATTAATAAAGGATTTGGTTGGATTTGGGCTCATTGCTTTGTTTTTGTTTCTTTTTTTCTTTATGGATTTCACTGCTTTGGATCCTACCAGCCTACCGATTCCAAAATCATGGCTTAATGTAAATACGATCTTCTTAAGTATTGTTCTTGAGGCTATTCCGTTTATTTTGTTAGGGGTATTTGTTTCAGCTTTAATTCAAACATATGTATCTGAGGAAACGATTCAACGTTTTATACCTAAAAATCCAATTCTGGCATTGTTGCCGGCAGCCTTACTAGGTATCGTTTTTCCCGTTTGTGAGTGTGCAATTGTACCTGTTGTCAGACGTTTAATTAAAAAGGGAATGCCACTTCATATTGGTGTAGTGCTACTTGTTGGAGCACCTATCCTAAACCCTGTCGTGTTTGCCTCTACTTATTATGCGTTCCAATCATCTTTAGAGATTGTTTATGCACGAATGGGACTAGCGTTTCTTTTGTCTATTTTCATCGGATTTGTCATTTATTTACTGTTCCAAAACAGTAATCAACTAAGATGGTCAAAAGAAGAGCTACTTGGTAGACAGACGGAGGAAGTGCCAGTTGTTGTAAAAAACAAATTTAAATCGACTCTATACCATGCAAGCGATGAATTTTTTGAAATGGGTAAATACCTTATTTTCGGTGCGTTTATCGCTAGTCTATTTCAAACGTTTTTAGATCGTGACCTATTATTACAATTAGGTTCAAGTGAGACAACGGCTCCAGCCATTATGATGGCTTTTGCGTTTATTTTGTCTTTATGTTCAGAGGCCGATGCGTTTGTTGCCGCGTCTTTTGGAGGCACGTTTTCGGTGGGTGCCATATTAGCCTTCCTAGTTTATGGTCCAATGCTAGATTTAAAGAATACGATCATGTTGTTTGCTTTCTTTAAATCGAAGTTTGTTCTAGGGTTAATGGCTGTTATTACGGTTTCTGTGTATTGCTTTATCTTACTCTATCAAGCAATTATGTAAAGAGGTGAATCAATTGGGAGAAACACGAGACTATAGCTTCCACATATATATTAGAGGAATTATATTAATAGGCTTTGCCATGCTAGCTTTTAAGCTGGTTCTTACAGGAGATATTTATAATTTTATAGCACCGAAAATGATGCCATTTATTTATTTTGCAACGATTACTTTCCTTCTACTAGGGATTGTACAGATTTGGAGAAGTAGTTCAAAGGATCACGATGAGCTGTATTGTAACTGTGGTGTTGATCACGGAAATACGAGGAACACACTACAGTCAACGGTCATATACTCCATTTTTATTTTACCAGTTGTCACTGGGTTTCTTTTCTCAGAAGTAGTCCTTGATTCTTCTGTAGCGGCAAAACGTGGGTTTACTGGAAATAAAGTAGCGGCAACTAACGAGTCAGCAGAATTTGATGAACAAAAAGTATTAGACTATCTAGATGATCCGGAAGAATACATCTCACAACTCGAACAAACCTATGGTATAGATGGAAGTCTAATCTCAGAAGACACTCCACTCGAGCATCCTGAGGGATTTGAAATCCAAGCTCCGCCAGAAGGTTTCTATGAAAAACTAGAAGCCCAATTACTCGCAGAAGATAAAATTGTCGTGGAGGATGAAACGTACATCCAAACGATGAATATTATTGATTCAAATGTAGATAAGTTTGTTGGGAAAAAAGTAGAAATGATAGGTTTCGTGTTCAGAGAAGAAGATTTCAAAAGCAATCAAATGGTTGTTGCACGATTCGGTCTTTCCTGTTGTGTTGCAGATTCGTCTGTTTACGGAACACTTTCAACAGGTGATATGGTTAAAGATTTGAAGGATGACCAGTGGGTAAGAGTGTCCGGGACATTTGAAAAGGCAGAATACAACGACTGGGAACTCCCTTACTTGCAAATTGAGGAAATCGAGCTGATTGAACAGCCGAAGCATCCTTATATCTATGAGAAGTATTAATTTCTAAAAAAAGTTAAAGAATTCAATGGAAAATTGGAGAAAGAGGGTACATAACTATGTACCCTCTTTCTTAAAGACGAATTAGCTCAGTTTTGTAAACTAGTTTTTCAAAATCTTCAATTGATAAAGGACGGCTGAAAATAAATCCTTGGTAATGCTCACAGCCTATCTCTTTTAGAAACTGTAGTTGAGATTCTGTTTCTACACCTTCAGCTAACACATTTAAATGTAAGGCTTTTGCCATCAATGTGATCAATCTTACAATAGCGGCATCTTTTTCACTCTCCTGAATGGCACTGATAAAGGAGCGATCAATTTTTAGGCAATCTATCGGGAATTGACTAAGGTAGCGGAGAGAAGAATACCCAGTTCCGAAATCGTCCATTGCTATTTTAATACCCATCGATCTTAGAGAAGTTAGCTTTTCAAACACACTCTCAAAATCATCCATAGCAATTCGTTCTGTAATCTCTAGCTCCAGATAGTGCGTATCCACACCTGTTTCCTCAACAATATCAGAAATGATTTGAATGAAATTTGGCTGTTGAAAATCCTTAGAGGATATATTAACTGCTACTTTTACTAGTGGCAACCCTTTTGACTTCCAATAAACTAATTGCTTACATGTGGATTTTATGACCCAACTACTAATTAAATTGATTAGCCCTGTTTCTTCTGCAATTGGGATAAACTGTTGTGGGGAAACAAAGCCTACTAAAGGCTTTTCCCACCTAATTAGAGCTTCTGCTCCAATAATTTCCCCTGTGTCTACAGATACCTGTGGTTGAAGATGGAGTTTGAACTCTTCCTTCTCAATTGCTTTTCTTAAAGAGTTTTCAAGTTCAATTCTAGAATGGTTTTCCATAAAATCATCATAGAAAGCAAAATTATTTTTCCCTTTTTCCTTTACGTAGTACATGGCTGTATCAGCATACATAAGGAGAGATTCAAAATCATTCCCATTGTCTGGATATAACGAAATACCTATACTTGGTGTGACATGTACTTCTATTCCTTCTATTTCAAAGGTTTTCCCCGTTTCAATCAATATTGTTCTAGCAACATCTTCGGTGGAATCTATACCTTTATGTTCAATGAGAATGGAAAATTCATCTCCACCAATTCTAGCAATTGTTACATTCTTACCTAAACTGTGCACGAGTCTTTGGCTTAATTCATTAAGTAACTTATCTCCAAAAGAGTGTCCTAAACTGTCGTTAATATGCTTAAATCTATCAAGATCAATTAACATGATAGCAAGCTTAGAGTCCGGTTTCATAACTCGAATAAATTTAGAGAGCTTTCTTTCAAACATCCTTCTGTTTGGAAGATTCGTAAGCATATCATGATAGGCCATATATTCTAGATTACTTAAGGATTCTTCTAGCTGTTCTGTTCTCTTTTTTACTTTAAGTTCGAGTTGATCATTTAAATTCTTAAATTTATTTACTAGTGTATCATTTTCAATTAAGGTTAAAATTTGCCTGATAACTATTAACATCATACAAATAAAAAAGAAGAAGATAATACTATCCACTTTTTGATTATAAGATTGAAAAATTACAACAATGAATAATAGAGCAAAGCTTGTATAGGTTATACTATGGCGAAAAATAATCGCACTTTTTTTCTGTGATTTATTTTTAGGTTTAAAAGTGGCAGTACCATCATGGTAAACAGCAGAAAGACCTATAAATAATAAAGATAATATCCAAAGTTGCTCACTAAGACCACCAATTAAATAAGACTGACTTACCTTCTGGTAAGAAAAGAGTGTGTCACCAATAATTTGAATAAGTAGACCTAATATTAGGAAAGTAGTTGATTTTCGATTAAAAATAGTGTTTGAAGCAATTAGAATACTTAAGGTTCCAAAAAGTACACCTAAATCCAGAATAGGATATAAGAGCTCTGGAAATATCTTTAGATCGGTGCTCTGAGTAAGAATAGGGTTAATAATAAGCTTCCAATTAAAGGCAGTTGCGACGAGCATAACTATTAAAATATCAAAAAAGATTCTTAGAGTTAATAATTTACTTTTGTGCACATACATAAGTACGACTAATGCGAATAAATAAAAACAATTTTGTCCAATCCACAAGAGGTCAGGAATATTAATATCAGAAATTACTTCTATCTTAAGAATGAACTCATAATAAGACCAGAGTGTAATTGCAGATAAATAACTTAGGCAGCCAAGAGAAAGAAAGAACCAGAAAAACCTGCTAGGACCGTTTGTTCTTTTAAAGCAAGAGAATAACCACCAAAAAGAAACGAGTGTTGCTAGTATATGTAATCCAAAACCGCCAATATAATAAATTTCTTCTATATACTCGTAGGATATACTCCATAAATAATTGACAAATGTAAATGTAAACATAAAGATCAAAGCTGTTTTTTTATTATTTTTCATCGGATGATTCCTTTTTGAGAGTTAGGTTATTTTAATTCAGGAATTTTTAAAAGCCAGCTGTACTTATCTATATTTAAGAAAACCTCTTTCAAGTTTATTAATGTGGGAATAACATCATCACCTTTATAAAAGAAAGGGTCCCCAACAGCAATAATAGGAATCTTATAAACATCTCGAAGTGAAGTAAAGAAAGCTTCTTCAAATAAACCAACACAATAAATGGTCTTATGTTTCATTGCATAGTCACCGATTACTTTAATGATAGTATGTAGATTTTCACTTCTATGTTCTTTTAAGATCGCAGCCTTGTCTACTTCAATAGTTTGTAGCATATTTTCTTTTAAGTAATCTAATTCATGAAATGGATAAACTGTATTTATTTCATTTTCCTCATTTAGAGTATATTCCTTTACTTCAATCGTACCAACGTATACTCCGCTCGAATTACTGATTAAGAAACGTTCTGCAACTCCATCGTAAAAATCTATTTCGTAGCCTTTTTCTTCCCAGCATTCCATCCATATATTATTATAAATGGTCAATTCCTCTGAAGTATTAACCTTTTTGTACATGGTTTCCCCCTAGAATAATATCTAAAAATTTAGTTATAAATAATCTCCTTTCATCGTATGGTGTAACTCAAATAAATACAATGCATTTTTGCAGTTTTAGGCGAATTTAGTCGAAAAAAATTTAGTTTATTGATAGTATCCTAGTTTATCTTACGAATAAATAGAGTTTTTCTACAATAACTAAAAAGGAAGTGCAAAGTCATTGCACTTCCTACAAATTATTCGTTTTCAAAACTTATATAGCCTTTCTTCTATCAATCCATTTTCGGAGGTACTCGTAATCTTGTTTTTTGCTCAAACGCATAAGCAATCTCAATCAAAATGGGTTCATTAAAGGCAGTCCCTGTAAATGTAATCCCTACAGGTCCATTGTCTGATGAGTAACCAGCAGGAACTGTGATGGAAGGATAACCAGCTTTAGCAGGAATCCCAGCTCCAAAGTTATTTGGAAAGACAATAGCATCCAAATCGTTTGTTTCAAGAGCAAAATCGATACCTTGTTCAGTGGACATATATTGATCACTCTCTAGGCTTACTAAATATTTTGCCTCTGTAAGAGTTCCACTCGTTTGATCTGAATCTAGTAGCACCTTTTGACCATATTTCAACGTTAAATCAGCATTTTCGTCATTGAAACGAATGACATCAGTCAAACAATGGATGCCGATACTAGGGTCAATATTTCGTAAATAAGCATTTAAATCAGATTTAAATTCGTAGACGAGTACATTGTAGTCCCATTCCTCTTTAGCTGCTGGGATATCTATCGAATCTATGATTATTGCTCCGTTGTCTCTTAAGACAGCAATCGCTTCTTCCATTCTCGCTTTTTCTTCTTCAGATAAATAATCAAAGTAGCCACCGCGTGCTATCCCAATTCGCTTACCTTTCAATCCATCCTCTAGCAAGAACTCAGTATAATCATATTCAATGATATTTTTGGATGTAGAAGGATCTTCTTCATCTTTTCCAACGATGATATTTAGAAGAATAGCTGCATCCTTTACTGTTCTTGTCATTGGACCAGCCGTGTCTTGGGTATGCGCAATGGGAATAATGCCTGTGCGGCTGACAAGTCCGATTGTTGGTTTTATCCCAACAATTGAATTTCTACTCGCGGGACTTAAAATTGAGCCTGACGTTTCAGTTCCAATGGCAATGGTGGCGAAGTTTGATGCGATCGCTGCACCTGAACCAGAGCTGGATCCACCAACATCAAATTTGCCTGGACCATACGGGTTTAACACCTGACCGCCCCTGGAGCTATATCCTGATGGCATCTTTTCAGCCATGAAGTTTGCCCATTCAGTCATGTTTGTCTTCCCTAATATGATTGCACCAGCTTCACGTAGTTTACCAGCTATAAATGAATCCTGAAACGCGTATGAATCCTTTAGTGCTAATGAGCCTGCACTTGTATGTAATTTGTCACCTGTATCAATATTATCCTTTAATAGAACAGGAATTCCGTGAAGAAGACTTCTAGGGCCACCAAATGCACGCTCTGCATCTAGTGCTTCCGCTATTTGAAGTGCATCAGGATTTACCTCAAGGACTGCATTTACAGAGATACCACTTTTATTGTAGGTAGCAATTCGGTCAAGATATAGTAAAACTAACTCTTTGGCCGAAACCTCTCCATTTTCCATGGCTTCTTGTATTTGATCAATAGTGACTTCTTCTAACCATTCTTCTTTCAGTTTAGCTAGCTTAGGATTTTTCATCGGGACTTTCCTCCACCTGATTTTTATCTTTTATTTTTTGATCCTCTTGTTCTTTTAAATATGGATTCTCCTCTAGCTGATCAACCGTTTGTTTATAGGCGTAGCCTTTGTTAATCGTCAAGATACTTAATAGTAATATGATGATGACCACTATGATTGAAATAATTAGGACTGTATACATACGGTACCCCCTTATTATCTATATTTTAACATGCAATATAACTGAATGGTATGAAAACTCATGTCTGAAAAAAGATGTTTAGACTTGGGGGATATGGGGAATTAAAAGAGTAGAAACGATAGAAATGGAGTGTTTATATGTCTAATCAGCTAGTAACCGTCGTTAACAAGCAAGTAGCTAACTGGAGTGTTCTTTATATGAAGTTACATAACTTCCACTGGTTTGTAAAGGGATCACAATTTTTTACACTTCATGAGAAGTTTGAAGAGCTCTATAACGAGGCAGGACTTCATATTGATGAGCTAGCAGAACGTTTATTAGCCATTGAAGGGAAGCCTGTTGCTACCATGAAAGAAGTGTTAGAAATTGCATCGATAAAAGAAGCAACAGGTCAAGAAGTGGCAAGTCAAATGGTCCAATCGATCGTGGATGACTTTAACACCATCACAATGGAGCTAAAGGATGGAATGAGTTTAGCTGATGAAGTAGGCGATGAAACGACCGGAGATATGCTGCTTGCCATCCATCAAAACTTAGAGAAGCACGTTTGGATGTTTAAGGCCTTCCTTGGAAGATAATTCATTAAATATAACACGCCATTTGGCGTGTTTTGCAATATTTCACAACTTGAAATAATAACCACCGTGATATAATAGTTTAAAAGACTTAGTGTTATGGGGGGACTTCAATATGATTATCGATTTACGAAGTGATACGGTGACAAGACCAACTGAAAAGATGCGTAAAGCAAGCTTCGAGGCTGAGCTTGGTGATGATGTGTACGGAGAAGATCCAACTGTAAACAAGCTTGAGGAAAAAGCTGCTGAAATCCTTGGGAAGGAAGCCTCTCTGTTTGTAACGAGCGGAACACAGGGTAATCAGATTGCTGTACTAACACATTGCCAGTCTGGACAGGAGATTATTTTAGAGGAAGAATCTCATCTTTTTTATTATGAGGGTGCAGCTATTTCAGCATTTGCAGGCGTTCAGCCACGGACGTTAAAAGGGAATAGAGGAGCCATGAATCCGAGTGTTGTTGAGGCGGCGATACGTGGGGAAGATGTCCACCTTCCAGAAACCTCATTGATTTGCCTTGAAAATACCCACAACCGAGCAGGGGGAGCAATTGTCCCTCTTGAAAATATGAGAGACATCTATGAAATAGCTAATAGAAAAGCAATTCCGGTTCATTTGGATGGAGCACGTTTATTTAACGCAGCTGAAGCACTAAATGTTCCGGTTTCAGAATTCACCAAGTACACCACAACAGTTCAAATTTGTTTATCAAAAGGTTTAGGTGCACCTGTTGGTTCCATTCTTGCAGGCAGCGAGGAGTTTATTAAGAAGGCAAAAAAATGGCGTAAACGTCTTGGTGGTGGATTAAGACAAGCAGGTGTGATTGCAGCACCAGGGTATATTGCCATTACTGAAATGGTAGAGCGATTAGCCGAAGATCACGCAAATGCTAAACGATTAGCAGCAGGACTAAAAAATATATCTAACCTAGAAGTAATCAATCAAGTAGACACCAATATCGTTTTAATTGATATTCAAAAGCTAGGCATTACTTCTGCTCATTTTCTTGAACTTTTGAAAAGTGAAGGGATTCTAGTTGTTCCTTTTGGACCAACCATGATTCGCTTTACTACACATTTCGATGTGACTTCTGACCAAATTGATCAAGTTTTAGCCAAGCTATCCAGATTATTTCAAAATTAATATGCTTCTTGCAGGTACTTAATGAATGGTTCTCTTCTCATGGCTTGCTTCCTTCATAGGGAGCAGGCCTTCTTTAGCTAGTTTCCCTTTCAAGCCCTCGATTAAATAAAGCCCCATTAGATCGTATAATTCTTGATCCTCTAGTTCACTTAAAAGATTGAACATATTCTTTCTATTTAGTTGTTCTAATACTGAAAATGCAATGATGTCCACGTCCTCTTCGTCACCCGTAAAATGGTGCTTATACATTTCATACAATTCATCGACAAGCTTCATTTTATCACCTCTTTTTTAGATTCCATTACTTACAATGTACAATTAGCTAGATAATTACCCTTCCGATTTTCCCTTTTTCGAATAGTATATGGTGAAGACTTGTCTAAGATGATGTATTCCAAACTGATATATCAAATGGATTATCTTCCTAAACAAAATCGTGCAAACAAGGGAGGGAGAGGGTATGAAAATTGAAGTTCCACTGACAATCTTTCTGTCAGTGATAGGCTCATTAACTTCATACATGTTTGGAGGCTGGGGATCTTTGCTTTCCATTTTAACATTTATGATTGTTGTTGATTATTTTACAGGAATAATTGTTGCAGGGATAGAAGGAAAAATATCTAGTCGGTTAGGCTTCCGAGGCATTATGAAAAAAATATTTATATTTGTCCTAGTATCGGTTGCCCATATGATAGACCTAGTGTTAGGAGATCAGCATATGATTCGAGACGCCACCATCTGCTTTTACATTATGAACGAATTTGTCTCAATTATTGAAAATGCTGGAAGGTCTGGATTGCCAGTTCCATCTTTTTTAATTAATGCGATTGAATTGTTGAAAACAAAAGCAAATAAGAAGTAAGGTAGAATATTTTGTTTTTCATAAGGAAAAGTTAAAACAAGGTAAGAAATGTAAGGAGCTGAGTAGGTTGAAAAAGACATATTACATTTCTCTTGGTAGTGGAGAGATATCTCAAATTAGCACGGCTTCTCCTTGGAATTACAAAATTGAAGCATCAGATGATGAAATTGTACAGCTGCGTGAATATTTTGATCAGATTTACTCCACAGACTGGCAAGGTTTTATGCGGGCCCACGTTCCATATGTAGAATACCACTGGGACCCAACAAATGACGCATACGATGAAACCATGCAAAAAGTATACGGACTAATCCATGAACTTGGCGATGAAGAAACAAAACAGCATATCACCAAAGAAGGATTATTAAAATTGGGCGAGTAGGTCACATTTGTGACCTTAGTTTTGTTTTAATCAATTTGCTTTGTTTGTATCTATGTACTAAGGTTTTTGTTTGTATCTTCCTTTTAATTTTTTCTTGGTCTTTGGACAGAGGCCTTCCATCGCTGAATATGCTTTAAGAGCCTGTTCAAAAAGGAGGACAAAAAGAGCAAAGAAGTTCAAGGAAGCGAAGTCTTGAGCACCGGAGCGTATGTTTTGTATACGTGAGGAGCGGAAAGACGAGCTGACGAAGAAATTCGAAGCTATTTTTGCCGGACTTTTTGAACATCCTCTTTAAAAGGTTTTAAATGTAGGTTTTAAATCTTTGTTATGTTATCATCGTTACAAATGCAAAAGATGGAGTTAGATAGTTATGCTTACCTTTATAGATCATTATAACAATGAAGTGTTCCTTTCCTTTTTGGATAATCCGTTTTCAGATCACCCTAAGCATGTTTGGGTTATTTGCCGTTTCGAAAATCAGTGGCTATTAACGTCTCATACACGTCGGGGACTTGAGTTTCCCGGAGGTAAGGTCGAAAAAGGTGAGAGCCCCGAGCAAGCGGCCATCCGAGAGGTTAAAGAGGAGACAGGTGGGGACGTTTCTACCATTCAATATATTGGCCAATATAAAGTGTCTGGCCGTGGAAAAACGATTATTAAAAACATTTATTTTGCCGAAATTGGTGCTGTTACGAAGCAACCTACCTACTACGAAACGAATGGTCCTGTGTTACTACCTGTTCTTCCTTTAAAGGTTGCACAAGACTCAAGGTTTAGTTTTATCATGAAGGACGATGTATTGACATATAGTCTTGAACATATCAAAAATCATGTAAAACCAGTCGCGTGGTAACAATGCTGTTTATGAAAGCTCTCACTTGTGAGAGCTTTTTTTGACCAGTTCTAATCCTACTGATGATGACGAATGATTTTCTTCTCTAGCCATTCAATACCTTTGTACATGATTGTTGCAAAAATGGCGACGAGCATTAAGCTTAGAAGAACAAGGGTGAAATTAAACACTTGGAAACCATAAACAATCATATATCCTAACCCCTTAGAGGAGACAAGAAACTCTCCGACAATAACGCCCACCCATGATAAGCCAACATTTACTTTAAGAGTTGAGATAATGGTTGGGAATGAAGCGGGGAAAATAACTTCTCTGAAACATTGAATTCTAGTTGCACCGAAAGTTTTTAGTACTTTTATATAATTGACATCTACTTCTTTAAAAGAGGTATAGATGACAAGTGTAGTAATGACAACGGAAATAATCACACCCATGGCAATAATGGATACAAAGCCAGGTCCAAGAGCAACGATTAAGATAGGACCTAAAGCTACCTTTGGAAGTGCATTAAAGATAACAAGATAAGGATCTACAATTTTTGAAAACATAGGCGACCACCATAAAATTGCTGCAATTACGGTGCCCATGACAGTTCCAAGGATAAATCCCAAGACGGTTTCGAATAAAGTAACGGATGTATGTCCAATTAAACTACCATCTGCTAGTTTAGAAAGAAATAAATCAAAGATTTTGGTTGGGCTACTAAATAACAAAGGATCAATCCAGTGTAGTTGACTGGATAGCTCCCACAACCCGAAAAACAGGATAAAGATAAGTAGTTGGTAGAAGCGGACCCACCTTTTCTCCTTGTTTAATGTCATTAAATACTGTTGATGTAAGAGGGATACATTACCTTCGGGTTTCAAGGGAGTCCAACTCCTTCCATATTGATTGGAATAATAAAGAATAAGCAGGGTGTTGCCTCGCATCAAAAGGCGATAGTTCACGTAGCTCCTGAGGCACCAGAAATGTCGTTGCAATTCTTCCAGGATTTGCTGCTAACAGGAAAATTCGATCACTCATCGCGATGGCTTCTCCGATATCATGTGTAACGAGAAGGGCTGTTTTATTAAATCCTTTTAATGTTGAAGAAACAAGGTTTTCTAGTCTTAGCTTCGTTTGATAGTCTAGTGCAGAAAAGGGCTCATCGAGCAATAGTATTTTAGGATCGGTCATTAAGGTTCGGATTAGTGCCACTCGTTGCCTCATTCCACCTGAAAGCTGATTAGGATATAGCTTTGCAACATCTTCTAAATCCATTTCCTTTAATAATTTTAAAGCTGTTTTCCTAATTTCATCAGAGAGCGTTCGAGTAATTGAAGGACCGAGTAATATGTTCTCTTCTATTGTTTTCCAAGGGAAGAGATAGTCTTGCTGAAGCATATAGCCTATTGTAGGATCAGTTTTTATCACCTTTTTTCCATCAATAATGACTTCTCCTTCAGAAGGTTGAATGAGACCTGCAATAATAGAGAGCAGGGTTGATTTGCCGCATCCACTTGGGCCAAGAAAGGAGACAAACTCCCCTTCCTCAACTGAAAGTGTAATATTTTCAATAGCTGTGGTCATCGATTTTTTTGTGAAATAGGTGTGATGAACCTGGTTGATCGTTAAAACATTCATGTTCCTCATCTCCTTTATTCTGAGATGATACTCTCCGCGATCTCAGTATTGACTAAGACGTTATGATCTACCTCTGTAGGAAGTTCTCCTGCTTCACTCATAATATCCTGTAGGTTATTCCATTCTTCTTCGTCTAAAATGGGATCTGTCGCATAAGAGCCTTGTTCCTTGTAGCGATCGATAACTGTCTCGATTAAGTTACTATCTGTATCCTCAAAGAAAGGTGCAATAGATTGGGCTATTTCTTTTGAAGAATGAGTCTCTACCCATTGTTGAGCTTTGTAAATCGCTCTTGTAAACTTTTCAACGACTTCTTTATTATCCTTTAGATAACTTTCTTTTGTCATAAAGGTTGTATAAGGTACATGACCTGATTCCTTCCCAAAGGAAGCAACAATGTGCCCTTTTCCTTCTTGTTCAAAAATACTGGCTGTTGGTTCAAACAACTGAACAAACTCTCCTGTACCTGAAGCATAAGCACTCGCGATATTTGCAAAATCGATGTTTTGAATAAGGTTTAAATCAGCTTGTGGGTCAATGCCATGCTTCTTTAAAACAAATTCACCAACCATTTGAGGCATGCCGCCTTTTCGTTGTCCTAGAAACGTGCTACCCTTTACTTGATCCCATGTGAAATTATCAATCTTTTCACGAGAAACTAAAAAGGTTCCATCTGTTTGAGTTAATTGAGCAAAATTGATAGCTGGATCACTTGAACCTTGTGCATATACATAGATTGACGTTTCTGAACCAACTAAGGCAATATCAATACCGTCTGAAAGCAAGGCAGTCATTGTTTTATCGCCACCAAATGTCCCTTGGAGGACAACTTCTAATCCTTCTTCTTCAAAAAAACCTTCAGACATGGCGACATACTGAGGAGCAAAAAAAATGGAGTGAGTGACTTCGCCGACCCGGACCTTTTGGACGCCACTTTGACCACAACCACTTACTAAAAGAAGGAACAGAACAGATAATAGAATGGCTATACCAATCTTATAGAAACGCATAGAAAAGACCTCCCTAAGAGTTAAATGTTAAGTAATTACTTACAATAGGATATGATGGTGAAAAAAATGTGTGAATGCCTATAGGGAAATCAATTTGGGTGGGCATACATAGGGGGTAGTTGGGTGGGGAGTGGGGAGAAGCATATTCGGGGAAGCAGGCCTCGGCACGAGACCAAGATAAAACCAAAACAAAACCAACCAAAAACCAAAACAAAACCAACCAAAAACTATAATTAAAACCCTATAATATTAATGCTCTTTTCTAAAATTTTTTCTTAGGTGGCTAAACTAACACAATAATTAGTTATTCACCTTTTAGGCTATTTTCTAAAAGAATGTTGTTTTTGTCATAGGTTTAAATAAGACAAACCCTTGATAAGAAAGTTGATTGGAACGGATATGCGATGACTCCTGCAGCCACGGCGGGACAGGTGAGACTTACGCATAGCGCCAAAGCGCTGAGGAGGCTCACCCGCCCGCCAAGCTAAAAAGCAAGCATCCTGGAGAGGAAATCAACCACTATGTGTATAACAATAAAGTTTGAGTAAACAGTTATTTTCTATCATTAACCTATGTATTGCGTTGTGTTAACCGTTTAAAAGAATGCTTAGATAACTGGAGGAATCTTATGGAAGATGGTACTTTGATTGAGATGCAGCGTTTTCCTTCACCAAGTCCGAGGATAGCTTTATATATTGTCACGTATTGGTGTCAGGGGTTAAAGATAAAGGGTTTGCTTGCTGAGCCTAAGGAGGAAGGGAGGTATGATGGGTTTCTTTATTTGAGGGGTGGTATTAAGAATGTAGGTAAGGTCCGTGTCGGAAGGATTGTTCAATTTGCTTCTGAGGGCTTTGTTGTCATGGCACCATTTTACCGAGGAAATCAAGGTGGGGAGGGCAATGAGGATTTTGCTGGAGAAGACCGATATGATGCAATTGCTTCGTTAGCTCTTCTAAGAAAGCATGATAAGGTTGATCAAAGTCGCATTCATGTGTTTGGTTTTTCTAGAGGAGGTGTGATGGCTTTAATCACTGGGATAAAAGACTCGAAAATAAGGTCGATTGTTTCCTGGGGCGGGGTATCTGATATGACTTTGACGTATGATGAGCGATTAGATTTGAGAAAAATGATGAAAAGAGTGATAGGTGGAACACCGACTAAAGTACCGGAGCAGTATAAAAGGAGAACGCCTTTATTCTACTTAGAAAAT
The DNA here is from genome assembly GCF_049310945.1 of Bacillus sp. DJP31. Lineage (NCBI taxonomy): Bacteria > Bacillati > Bacillota > Bacilli > Caryophanales > Bacillaceae > Bacillus > Bacillus sp. DJP31. The sequence goes on from NZ_JBMERO010000007.1 coordinate 65,705, forward strand.
GTACAAGCTCCTGTCTTACTTATACATGGTGAAAAGGATCAGAATGTTTCCATTGAGCATTCCTATCGATTAGAAAAACGACTAAAGGAGTTAAGAATACCTGTTGAGTCCTGGTATTTTAAAGAGTATACACATTATTTCCCACCAGCAATTAACCGGAAAATTGTGCAGGATTTGACCAGTTGGATGAAGAAACAATAAAAACAAACTATTGGAGGTAAGAAAAATGGGAATGCCCCTAGAGTTAAATACAATGATTGTGACAAAAGGTTTGGAAAAGAGAGTAGAGGAAAATATGTTTACTCTTGAAAAGGAGGGATATCGCTTATATCCACTTGATATTCCACTAGAAGTAAAAAAGCAAAAGGACTCTGACACAAATGGCATTGCTATTATTAAGAAAGTAGTTATGATGAGTCAGAAAACGATAATTACATATGAATTGATTTCGCTTAATTCGACAAATTAATTTTTAAGGAAGATTTTTTTGAATTCCTTTTACAACAATAGGATCTTACCGTTTGACGGGGATTAAATCAAAAAGCCTGCATCAATGATTACTTAGTAATCTACGATACAGGCTTTTTGATTTAATCGTTATTGGTTTTGTTATTTTGTTGGTCCACCAAGTGAAACAATATCTTCATTGACATTTGAGAATTTTTTAAAGTTTTCTATAAACTTAGCTGCTAATTCAGTTGCTTTCATATGGTAAGCTTCTTTATCAGTCCAAGTTTGCTCAGGCTGTAGTACTTCATCAGGAACACCAGGAACGTGTAAAGGGACTTCAAGTCCAAAGGTCCCATCTTTAGCTGTTTCGACGTTGCTTAATTCTCCCTCTAAGGCAGCTTGAACCATGGCACGAGTGTAGCTAAGCTTCATTCGGCTTCCAACTCCATATTCTCCGCCAGTCCAACCTGTGTTAACGAGAAATACTTGTACATAATGCTCATCGATTTTCTTGCCAAGCATTTCAGCATAGACCGTTGCAGGAAGAGGTAAGAATGGTGATCCAAAGCAAGTGGAGAATGTTGCTTGTGGAGACGTGATTCCTCTTTCTGTACCTGCTAGTTTACTTGTATAACCACTTAAGAAGTGATACATTGCTTGCTCTTTCGTAAGTTTGCTGATTGGAGGAAGTACACCAAATGCATCTGCTGTTAAGAAGATGATTGTGTTCGGATTTCCAGCAATACTAGGTTCAATAATGTTGTCGATTGCCTGAATCGGATAGGCAGCACGAGTATTTTCAGTTAATGAAGTATCATCAAAATTTGGAGCTCTAGTTTGGTCGTCAATCATAACATTTTCGAGAACACTACCAAAGCGGATCGCATCAAAAATTTGAGGTTCCTTTTCTCGAGTTAAATTGATGCACTTCGCATAGCATCCACCTTCGATGTTAAATATACCAGAATTAGACCAGCCGTGCTCATCATCGCCAATAAGGCGTCTGTTTGCATCAGCAGATAATGTTGTTTTTCCTGTTCCAGATAAACCAAAAAATAAAGCAACATCACCTTCAGCACCAACATTAGCAGAACAATGCATAGGTAAAATGTTTGATTCTGGCAGTAAATAGTTCATAATAGAGAAAACAGATTTCTTAATTTCTCCTGCATATTCGGTACCACCAATTAAAACGATCTTTTGTTCAAATGATATAATGATAAATGTTTCCGATTTAGTTCCATCAACATTTGGATCCGCTTTGAAATTTGGAGCTGAAATGACGGTGAATCCTGACTCATGTGCTGCTAAATCCTTTTGAGTTGGACGAATAAATAGCTGATGGGCAAATAGATTATGCCAAGCATATTCATTGATAACTTGTATGGGTAGGCGATGCTTTTCATCAGCACCAGCAAATCCTTTAAAAACGAATAGCTCGTTTTTTTCCATTAAGTACGTTAATACCTTTTTATATAGGCGATTGAAAGCTTCTTCTGAAATCGGTTGGTTGACAGTGCCCCAAGCAATCTTATCTTTAATTGAAGCTTCTTCTACAATAAATTTGTCTTTAGGAGAGCGCCCTGTATATTTTCCCGTCGTTGCACGAACAGCTCCAGTAGATGTAAGCTCTCCCTCGTTTCTTGAGAGTACCTTTTCCACTAACTGTGAAACAGATAAGTTTGTATAAATGTTTTGTCCGCTTAATAAACCATTTAAGTTGATTGAAGTATCAACAGAATTCATTTTCATAACCTGCCTTTTACGATTTTTTTCTATTAATCTAACAATAATCGAAATTAAATGATTACTTCTTCAATTAGTATAACATATTTAAAGCAATAGTCTATACTAATCTATATTTTTGTGCTCATTATAGTTTTAATATCCCCTTTTACTGCAGGTTACAGTAATCAATGTTTATTCTAGCTGAATTTAAGCTTAAACCCACACTGATTTAACCAAGTTTCATAAAATGGAAATGAGATTAAAAAATGGGATCTTCATAACAGCAGCCCATATATTTTATAAATCTAAATGAACAAATATAGTTGTGTGAAATTATTCGAGTAACCTCTTCTCTTTTTGTTGACATCTTTCGACCTCATACGTTATGATATGAGCCGAACGGATACTCTCTTATCCCGAGTCGGTGAAGGGAACAGGCCCAATGAAACCCAGCAACCATCATTTTATGATAAGGTGCTAACCTGTTGCAAGGCGCAAGTAGCCTTGAACGATAAGAGCAAAGGCGAATGAACGTATACCCTTTCCTCTAATATAAGGAAGGTTTTTTTTATGTTCATTTTAGTAAAGCCTAATCATTGAGCTAAATCGTAAAAAAAGAACTCCTTAATAAAATTATGTTTTATTAAGAATAATAAGAGAATGAGTACCGTATCTGACAAGATTTCAGAGATAAGAAAAGATTCACGTAGACCTTATTTCTGAAGTTAACAATGGGAGGAACAAATTAGATGTCAAAAAATCGCCGTTTATTTACGTCTGAGTCTGTAACAGAAGGGCATCCAGACAAAATTTGTGATCAGATTTCAGATTCAATTCTTGATGCAATTCTTGCAAAGGATCCAAATGCTCGTGTTGCATGTGAAACATCGGTTACAACAGGATTAGTATTAGTTGCGGGTGAAATTACTACATCTACTTATGTAGATATTCCGAAAATTGTTCGTGGAACGATTAGAGATATTGGTTATACACGTGCAAAATACGGATTTGATGCTGAAACGTGTGCAGTGCTTACATCTATCGATGAGCAGTCAGCAGATATCGCAATGGGAGTTGACCAAGCATTAGAATCACGTGAAGGTCAAATGTCAGATGAACAAATTGATTCAATTGGTGCTGGTGACCAAGGTCTTATGTTTGGATATGCTTGTAACGAAACGAAAGAATTAATGCCATTACCGATTTCTTTAGCTCATAAATTGGCTCGTCGTTTAACAGAAGTTCGTAAAGAGGATATTCTACCTTACCTTCGCCCTGATGGAAAGACACAAGTAACTGTAGAATACGATGAAAACAATATTCCAGTTCGTATTGATACGATCGTTATCTCAACACAGCATCATCCAGAAATTTCGAACGAGCAAATTAGTCGAAACCTAAAAGAACATGTGATCAATACAGTTGTACCGAAAGAATTAATTGATGAGGATACAAAGTACTTCATTAATCCAACAGGTCGTTTCGTTATTGGTGGTCCTCAAGGGGATGCTGGATTAACAGGTCGTAAAATCATTGTTGATACGTATGGTGGATATGCACGTCACGGTGGCGGAGCATTTTCAGGTAAGGATCCAACAAAAGTTGACCGTTCAGCGGCATATGCTGCTCGTTATGTAGCTAAAAACATCGTGGCAGCAGGACTAGCTGACAAGGCAGAAGTGCAATTGGCTTATGCAATTGGGGTAGCGCAGCCTGTTTCCATCTCGGTTGATACATTTGGCACGGGTACTGTTTCTGAGGATCTTCTAGTAGATTTAATCCGAAGTAATTTTGACCTACGCCCAGCGGGAATCATCAATATGTTAAACCTTCGTCGTCCCATTTATAAGCAAACAGCTGCTTATGGTCACTTCGGTCGTACAGATATTGATTTACCATGGGAACGTACTGACAAAGCTTCAGATTTGAAAGCTCAAGCAGCACAATAATAAGTAAAAGGCTATCACCTTGAATGAGGTGATAGCCTTTTTAATTAAATAATTTTTGCGTATTTGGTTTCTTTAGATTCATGAATGGCCATTTCATATTCGTCTAGAAGATTATTGAAAATTGCACTCCAGGTTTGAGTCATGGAGTAGACTCTCGCTTCCGTACTCATATGAGTCCTTTTTTCATTATTTTCAAGTAGGTCCACGATCGCTTCTACAAATGATTCAACCTTTTTCGGCTCACAGAGAATGCCCGTTTTTCCTTGCCTAATAATGTTTTTTACCCCACCTGAATTTGCACCTACAACTGGAGTTCCACATGCAAGTGCCTCTAACACTACGTTTCCGAAGGTTTCCGTTGGTGATGGAAAAACAAACAAATCAGAAGCTGCATATACCTCAGATAATTCTTTTCCGTTTAGATAGCCTGTGAAGGTTACGTTACTTGGTGTTTCTCTTTGCATATCTAGCTTAGATGGACCGTCACCAACTACAAGCCAGCGAACATTTTTTTGAAGATTTGGAGGCAAGGCTTTCATTGTTTCTAGAAGTGTTTGAACATCTTTTTCGGGAGCAAGTCTTCCAACATAGGATAATACATACTTTTCTTTGATTTTATATTTTTCTCTCACCTTTGTAGAATGTTCATTTGGTTTATAAAGGGCAGAGTCTACACCACGACTCCAAATATGGAGATCTGTAAATCCGTGACGCTTTAATTGTTCTTTCGTCTCTTGTGAAGGGACAAAGGTTTTAAGAAAAGATCGGTGAAACCATCTCATGTATTTCCAAAGTATAGGCGATAAAAATTGAAGGTCGTAATACTCCAAGTACTGATCAAAATCAGTATGATAAGAGCCTACTAGCGGAATGTTTAGTTTTTTTGCATAATGAATTCCACAAAGTCCCACATTAAAGGGCGTAGCTACATGAATGATATCAGGTTGAAACTGTTGTAGCTGACTTTTTACGTGAAGCATATTTGGTAAGGCTAATCGACATTCAGGATATAGAAAAAAAGGCAGGCTCGTAAACCGATGAATATGGGTAGAAAATAATTCTTCGTCTTTTGTACAATCTGGAGCAAACACCTTGTATTCAATCTCTTGCTGTTCTAAATAATCCGTGAAGCGTTTAAGCGTTCTTGCTACTCCATTTACTTGTGGTGCAAACGTATCTGTAAAGATCGCAATCTTCACCCTAACCCCTCCAAAATTTAAAGGATAGTTAATCCAGTAAACAACTGTTGTAAAAAAGCAAGAGAAGTAATTCCAGTGATGGTGCCCAATATGCTACCAGCCATGACATCAGATGGGTAATGAAGCCCAAGATACATTCTGGATATTCCAATACTAAAGGCTAACGGCAATAGGACAATACCTAGCAATGGCATCCAAAAAATATATGGGATAACTACAGAGAAGATAGCCGTAGTATGTCCTGATGGAAAGGAGTGATCTTTTAAAGGATTGACTGTAACATTCGCTTGTTCTAATGCTAAATAAGGTCTTCGTCTTGGATAAAACTTCTTCACAAGTGCTACTGGAATATGACTTAGGAGTAGAGAAAGTGCACTAGCAAGTCCAACATATCTATTTGTAGTAGGCGATAAAATAATAAGAATTAGGACAGACAGAATAGTAAAGGTTGCACCACCTAAGTGGGTGATTGAGCGGAAATAGAAGTTAAGGGCCTTTCGATCAAAATGACGGTTCACACTTCGGAAGATATGACATTCAAAATCATATAAATTTGCTATTATTTTTGTCATCATTCACCTAGCCCCTTTTGTAAACTAATTATGTCTGTTCTAATCTTTTAGAGAATTGAAGAAAGAACCAATCGTGCGTTATGATTAATTTGAAACATTGTTAGCCATACTACTTGGCCTAACTTAACTAAGTTTTTTTGAATAGTAAACTCTATACTTCCATTTTAAGGTGTAAATATTTAGGGAATACTAAGGAAATGTAAAAGTAATGAGAAATTATATAATTTTTTTTTACAATATTTTTAAGAATATTGTAAAAATAGAACAATAGGATGAAAAATCATCCTTATTCTTGAATGGATTTGTAGTACTGACCTTTTTCAACATATTCTCTTCTAATTCGTTCCATATCTAAAATATCCTCTTTATTTAGTTCACGAATTACTTTTGCCGGTCTTCCATATGCCATGCAGTTTGGGGGAATGATTTTACCTGGTGGGACAAGACTTCCAGCCCCAATAAAGGAACCTTCGCCGATTTCTGCTCCATCTAGTATGATAGAGCCCATCCCAATTAGTGCACCTTTGCGAATGGTTGAACTGTGCAGCAATACTTGATGACCTACAGTAACATCATCTTCAAGGATAAGGTGCTTGTTTGGACTTTGGTGTAGAACACAATTGTCTTGAACATTGACTCGATTACCGATAACAGTTGGCGACACGTCTCCTCTGATAACCGTGTTGAACCAGATGCTACTATATTCACCAATCTTTACATCGCCAGTAATCGTGACATAGTCAGCAATAAATGCAGTTTCCGAAATGGTCGGTACTATATGTTTATAAGGTAATATCATTTTTTATTTCCCCTTTTTACAGTATTTAGTGATATTGTAACAAAATATAGAACACTCTGTTAAGTATGGTTTTTTTCTACATTCAGTTCTTTCCATTTTAAACAAGTAGATCATAAGTAAAAATAACTTTACATGGGTAAAACAAATGAACAGACCATTCATTATTAATTAAAAGTTGTTTCAGTACAATGAATACTTGTGTATTTCAAAGATATGATTTTAAATAGCGAGGAGTGATAGTATGTGGAGATGGGAAGCGGAGAATGCAAAGGCTGTAATAATAATGGTTCATGGGGCATCAGAGCACCACGGTCGTTATAAATGGTTAATTGAAATGTGGAGAACTGAGGGCTACCATGTTCTGATGGGGGACTTACCAGGCCAAGGTACAACTTCACGAAGACATCGAGGTCATATTGATCATTTTGACCAGTACGTCGAAACAGTTGAAGGTTGGTATAAGGAAGCTCTTACTTATGGATTACCAATTGTTCTACTAGGACATAGTATGGGCGGATTAACCGTCATTCGTTGTATGCAGGAAAAACATTTTCAAGTGAAGTGCGTGATCCTATCTTCCCCTTGCTTAGGAGTTTGTGAGATAACGGCACCTTCTCCCTTTTTGAATGCTGCATCAGTAGTGTTAAACAAAATAATCCCTACATTTAGAATGAATACAAATTTAACACCATCTATGGCAACGAGAAATAAAGAGGTCATTGAACTAGATAGTAATGATTCCTTATATGTAACTAAGGTGTCGATTAGATGGTATCGTGAACTTATTCATGCAACACAATTGGCCTTAACCTATGTCAAGAAGACTCCAGATGTTCCTATTTTATTTATGCAGGGTGGAGACGACCAGATTGTGAACAAGGGGAAAGGTAAAGCGTGGTTTGATCAATTGCCCTCAACAGACAAGACATATAAAGAATGGCACGGTTTATTTCATGAAATATTTAACGAGCCAGAGCGTGACCTTGTATTTGACTATACAAAGAGATTTGTTGAAACTCAGCTCGCGGTGAATGTACAATAGAGGCATTAAGGAAAAAGGAGTCGATTTATAAAAATGTTACCAACTCATCCTTTAAGCTTAATGTCAAAGGTTTACCGAGATGTTTTACCACTTGTTCATAACGAACTATCTTATTGGAGAAATAGGGCAAACGGAATTCCCAACGCAGAATTACGAAATCAAGCCCTATCAAGTATTAACGAAAAGGCCTTCCATTGTGAGGGTGGAGGTGTAATAGCCTTATTGTCTTATCAGCATTTGGAGTCATGTATTAAGTTCATCATAGCCTATCAAACAATCAGTGATTATCTGGACAATTTATGTGATCGGAGTACTTCTCTCAATCCACTGGACTTTGAAGCGTTACATGAATCCATGCCACATGCACTTACCATAGGAGAAGGGCAAAATTATAATTATTACAGGTACCGTGAAGACCAAGATGATGGTGGCTACTTAAGGGATCTCGTGGTGACATGCCAAAGTGTGTTAACAAAGGTCCCACATTATTCATTGATTAAGACTGAAATAATCGAGTTGGCCAATTATTATTGTTCTTTACAGGTACATAAGCATGTTGTGGTGGAAGAGCGTGTGAGCCGACTGGAAAAATGGTTTCAAGGTGTGGATAAGAGCCTCCCAGAGATGAAATGGTATGAGTTTTCTGCATGTTCAGGATCTACATTAGGTATTTTTGTTTTAGTCTCCCATGCATTTGGGGATAATCTAGAAAAGTCAGATGTAACCAAAATAAGAAATGGGTATTTTCCATATGTGCAGGGTTTACATATTCTACTTGATTATTTAATTGACCAAGAAGAGGATATAGCAGGAGGAGATCTAAACTTTTGTAGCTATTATCCAAATGAAGAGACCTTAGTAGAACGACTTTTTCATTTTTTAGATGAAGCAGATGAACAAATAAAAGGAATTCCAAATGAGAAATTTCATCGTTTACTTAACCGCGGATTGCTCGGAGTATATATGTCTGACAGTAAAGTGAATGAGCAGAGTCAAGTTAGGAGATTAGCTAGACAATTGATAAAAAAAGGCGGACCTATCAGCTACTTCTTTTATCTAAACGGAAGAGCCTATCGGAAGTGGAAACAATTCAATGAAAAGAACCCGTTAAGTAGAGCTTCGTCTTAGCGGTTTCTTTTTTCGATGGCCAGTATAAAGGGTGGATTGTTTTTTTGATTTATGAATTGATACTTTAAAACATGAGCATATGTTTGATCAATCTGTTCTACATAATCGAGAAGCTTATCTCGTTCTGTCATACCTTCAGGATGGCCATGGTAAATGACTAGAATAAGGATTCCTTCAGGTTTTAGTAGTGATAAAATTTGTTTAACCGCAGAAATTGTTGTGTCTGAAGTTGTTACAATCGCTTTGTTGCCACCAGGTAGGTACCCAAGGTTAAAAATAGCGCCTGAAAGACTTTTCTCTTCGATATAATCCTTTACATGTTCATGACCTTTTAAAAAAAGGGTAACGCGGTCCTGCAAACCTTTACCCTCTAGTAATTTTGAAGTGTTTATGATTGCTTGTTCTTGAATGTCAAAACCATAAACATGTCCATTTTTTCCAACTAGATCGGCTAGGTGAACGGTGTCATGCCCATTACCAACGGTTGCATCAATGGCAATATCCCCTGGCTGAATGGCTCTTGCTAAAAGTGACCTTGCAAATGGGAGAATTCGATCAAGATTCATCGTGAGAAGACTTCCTTTTGAAAGTGCATGCCTTGATAGCTATTCCGTCTTACGAGCTCTGCTTCAATCGCGTTCAAGACTTTCCACTTATTTAAGCTCCACATTGGGCCAATCATTAAATCAGACGGACCGTCCCCTGTAATTCGATGAACAATCATTTCTGAGGGGATAACTTCTAATTGATCACATACAAGGTTTATATAATCATCAAATGATAAAAAGTCGAGTAGACCTTTTTCATATTGTTTAACCATGGGTGTTCCTTTTAGTAGGTGCAACAGGTGAATCTTAATACCTTGTACATCAAGCTTGGCAACTTCTCTCGCCGTTTCCATCATCATTTCAGGTGTCTCAAGAGGTAGACCATTAATAATATGAGAGCAAATACGGATATTATGTTTTCGAAGCTTGTTCACACCATCTTTATAGCATTGATAGTCATGAGCACGGTTAATAAGAAGGGCTGTTCGTTCATGGACGGTTTGTAAACCAAGCTCAACCCATAGATAGGTTCTTTCATTTAATTCAGCTAAATACTCAACGACATCGTCTGGCAGACAATCCGGTCTCGTTGCAATCGATAAGCCAATCACACCTTCTTGCTTAATAATCACTTCGAATTTCTCTCTTAGTTCCTTAACTGGGGCATGCGTATTGGTGAAAGCCTGAAAATACCCTAAGTACTTTCCATCCTTCCATTTTAGATGCATTTTTGTTTTAATTTCGTGAAACTGCTGTTCGATGGTTTCTGCTCGGTTTCCTGCAAAATCACCTGAACCAGCTGCACTGCAAAATGTACAACCTCCGTGTGCAACCGTCCCATCACGATTTGGACAATCAAATCCGCCATCCAATGCAACTTTGAACACCTTGTGTCCGAACGTTTGACGCAGATGATAATTCCACGAATGATACCTCTTCTGGTCATCGGAATACGGAAAAGGATTGATTTGATTCATATGAGTACATCCCCTTACTAGTGAAGAGTTAACGTTTTTTTGATAATTAGAATTTTAGCATGTAAAAGTGAAGAAACCAATATATTTGGGTGGTCTTGATTTCCAGTAAACCGCACAAAATCATCGATTTGGCTTACATAGCCTTTTTTCGGCTAAAATTTTTTGCGAAATACGAGCTCGAGTGGGAAAAATCTCCTTATCAAACTGGTTATAGTTGTAACGAGTTTGTATAAACTAAGCAGGATGAAGCTTTTTCATCGACCCGCGCGAACTGGTGAAGGAGGAATACTGCATGGCAACACGACAATCTGTTGAAGAATATTTGCAAATGGCAGAAGATACAATAACCTACGCGGAAGAACAGTTTACCGTGGCGAAGAAGCAGGAACACTATAACCAGACTGAATATACAAAAGCCCAGCAACAGCTAGAAACAGCCGTTATTGAATTAGGTATACTAGCTCAAAGTGGAAACCCACAGCAAAAGCTGCAAATTGATCGAATGAGACTTCAAATAGAACGTATCCAAAATGAAATGATCATCTACCCACATCATTAAGCTGGAGGTAATTTGCGGATATGAAAAAGCGATCTAAACAAAATAATCCTGAGCAAAAGACAAAGAATGGAAGTAACAATCAAGACCTTGAAGCGGGGAAAGACTTCGATCCTGTGAAGGAAGTAAAAAAGAAGAATGCGAAGCGGGCGCAGCCTGACATTTCGAGAAAATAATAATCGGATCCCCTCTCTTCTAGGAGAGGGGATATTTGGTGTGTGGGGAAAATTCGCTCGTAAATTTTGATATTCGATCATATATTCTCATATTCGCACTTATATCATGAAATTCGCTCAGAAAACAATCACAGGAAGTATTCTCCGCAAATTATTTCTCTCTTGATGCGAACAATGATAAACCAAGGGAATTACTATCGAAAATAAATTTTAATGTGAAAACCACCCAATAGGGTGGTTTTCACATTCCGTTAAATTGCTGGCTGGACCCCTTATATAACTAGCTCCTTTAGAAACTTCGATCTTAACCTGAGCCCCTAGATCCTCCCTCCATTTTCCTTATTGCCGCATCTCCCAAAAAGGAATACAATAAACGTTGGATTAAGAAGAATTCGGGGAGGGTGTATCATGCCCAAAAAGCTGTGGCTATTACTGATTGGAATGGTTATTAATGTAACGGGATCTTCGTTTTTATGGCCACTGAATGCTATTTATATTCATGATGTGTTGGGAAAATCACTTACGATGGCTGGGATTGTTTTAATGTTAAACTCAGCATCTGGTGTGGTTGGGAATTTAATTGGTGGTTATTTGTTTGATAAATTTGGTGGATATCGATCAATTCTCATTGGAGTTAGCACGACGATGATTGCAGGGATAGGGCTTGTTTGGAATCACGACTGGCCTTTTTATGTTATTTTTCTAATATTGCTTGGATTCGGATCAGGTTTGGTGTTTCCATCTATGTACGCGATGGCGGGTTCGGTTTGGCCAGAGGGTGGGCGAAAGCCGTTCAACGCAATGTATGTGGCCCAAAATATAGGGGTAGCAGCTGGAGCGGCACTTGGAGGCTTCGTAGCAGCCTATTCGTTCCCACTAACTTTTTTGGCAAATGCTCTAATGTCAGCTGGTTTCTTTGTTTTGGCCTTACTTACGTATCAAAAAATCCACGGTGATCGAATGCAACAATCCAGTATTTTAGAACAACCGAAAACGATAAAAAATAAAACTAAATATACAGCACTACTTGTGTTATGTAGTGGGTACATGCTTTGTTGGATGGCCTATGTTCAATGGCAATCTAATATTGCAGCACATACACAATCTTTAAATATCTCGCTAAATGAATACAGTATGCTTTGGGCAATTAACGGTGCCTTGATTGTATTAGCACAGCCATTAGTTTCGACCATTGTTCGCTTTGTGGCAAAAACGGTAAAAACACAAATTATTGTAGGTTTACTTATCTTTATCGTATCCTTTTTCGTCGTATCAAATGCGACGCAATTCACAGGCTTTTGTGTAGCGATGATTATTTTAACCATTGGGGAAATGTTCGTTTGGCCTGCGGTTCCAACTATTGCAAATGAGCTGGCACCTAAAGGTCGAGAAGGCTTCTATCAGGGCGTTGTGAACAGTGCGGCAACTGGAGGAAGAATGCTTGGACCAGTGGTTGGTGGAATCATGGTCGATGTTTATAATATTCAAGCGTTATTTGCGCTTTTAGTTGGTCTTCTTGTTATTTCCATCTTTACAACAATGTTTTATGATCGCGGGTTGAAAAAAGAAAAAGAACAAAGCACTGCTTTAGCCGTTTAAAATCAGTAAATTGAGAAATACTTTAAATAAAGGCTTGAAGTTTGGAAGGTTTTTCTTTACAATACATTACAAACCTAATAACGAAATAAACAGAGCAAAGGAATAGTAGTGATAGAAATCGGTCCTAGAGAATTGACGGCTGGTGCAAGTCAATCCAAGACTATCATGAACTCACCTTTAAGTTTCAATTGTGAACGGTTCAAATGAACCCAGTAATCGTTGACGTTCATCCGCGTTAAGGAGTCAAGTGAATGCATATTGCATTAATTTGGGTGGTACCGCGGGAATTAATTAACTAATCTCGTCCCTTTTTCAGGGACGGGATTTTTTGCGTTCTTAGGTCCAATCAATTTTGGAACAAACACCAAACGGTGAAGATATAAAGGAGGATTTTCAATGTCATTCAGCCATCAACAAATCGAAAAAAAGTGGCAACATTATTGGGAAAATAATCAAACCTTTAAAACAAAAGAAGAAGTAGGAAACCCGAAGTTTTTTGCATTAGATATGTTTCCGTTTCCTTCAGGAGCGGGTCTACATGTTGGACATCCAGAGGGCTATACAGCTACAGACATTGTTTCTCGTATGAAGAGAATGCAAGGGTATAATGTTTTACACCCAATGGGCTGGGATGCATTTGGTTTGCCTGCTGAGCAATATGCGCTTGATACCGGGAATGATCCTGCTGAATTTACAGAGCAAAATATTAATACATTTCGTCGCCAAATAAAAGAATTAGGTTTTTCTTATGATTGGGATCGTGAAGTGAATACAACAGATCCGTTTTATTATAAGTGGACACAATGGATTTTCTTAAAACTTTATGAAAAAGGTTTAGCGTATATTGATGAAATACCGGTTAACTGGTGCCCAGCACTTGGAACGGTTCTCTCTAATGAAGAAGTAATTGATGGGAAAAGTGAGCGTGGAGGTCACCCAGTCGAGCGTCGTCCAATGAAGCAGTGGATGCTAAAAATCACAGCTTACGCAGACCGTCTAATTGACGACTTGGATGAACTAGATTGGCCTGAAAGTTTAAAGGAAATGCAAAGAAATTGGATTGGTCGTTCAGAAGGGGCAAATGTTACATTTGAAATTGAAGGTCAAAAAGAGAACTTTACAGTATTCACGACACGTCCCGATACACTTTTCGGTGCAACATACGCTGTTCTTGCTCCAGAGCATTCCTTTGTTGAAAAAATAACAACTGATGAGCAAAAAGAAGCTGTTTCTGCTTACATTGAAAAGGTAAGAACAAAGAGTGACTTAGAGCGCACAGAGCTTTCAAAGGAAAAGTCAGGAGTGTTTACAGGGGCCTATGCCATCAATCCAATTAATGGTGAGAAAATGCCAATTTGGATCGCTGATTATGTTCTTGTCAGCTATGGAACGGGTGCCATTATGGCTGTACCTGCTCATGATGAACGAGATTATGAATTTGCTCAAAAATTCGATTTATCAATTATAGAAGTTGTTGCTGGTGGAGATATCACAAAAGAAGCCTATACAGGTGATGGCGAGCATGTTAATTCCGATTTTCTAAATGGTTTAAATAAAGAGGATGGTATCCATCAAACAATAAAGTGGCTTGAGGAAAACAACAAAGGGGAAAAGAAAATTTCCTTCCGTCTTCGCGATTGGTTGTTTAGTCGTCAGCGTTACTGGGGTGAACCGATTCCAATTATTCATTGGGAAGACGGAACAATGACTGCCGTTCCTGAAGGAGAATTGCCGTTACTATTGCCAAAAGCGAAGGACATCCGACCTTCTGGGACAGGAGAGTCACCTTTAGCTGCCATTGAGGATTGGGTTAATATTGTTGATCCTATGACGGGTAAGAAAGGGAGACGAGAAACGAATACAATGCCCAACTGGGCAGGAAGCTGCTGGTATTACCTTCGTTATATCGATCCACACAATGATGAACAGCTAGCAGACCCTGAAAAGCTAAAAGAATGGCTACCAGTGGACATTTATATTGGTGGTGCGGAGCATGCGGTGCTTCACTTACTTTATGCTCGATTCTGGCACAAATTCTTGTACGATATCGGAATTGTCCCAACGAAGGAACCGTTCCAAAAGCTATTTAACCAAGGAATGATTCTTGGAGAAAACAATGAAAAGATGAGTAAATCAAAGGGGAATGTTGTGAATCCTGATGATATCGTAGCCAGTCATGGTGCGGATACTCTTCGTCTATATGAAATGTTCATGGGACCACTTGAGGCATCCATTGCTTGGTCAGAAAACGGACTTGATGGATCTCGTCGTTTCTTAGATCGTGTCTGGAGATTGTTTGTCGAGGAGAATGGTGAGCTTAGTCCCAAGTTTACAAATGAGGGTGGTAAGGGCTTAGAAAAGATCTATCACCAAACGGTTAAGAAGGTAACGGAGGATTACGAGGGACTTCGTTTTAACACAGCGATTTCGCAAATGATGGTATTTATTAATGAAGCTTACAAAGCAACCGAGCTTCCTAAAGAATACATGGTAGGCTTTGTGAAGCTTCTTTCACCAATTGCTCCACACGTCACTGAAGAACTTTGGGAAAAGCTTGGTTACACAGATACTCTTTCATACGCAGAGTGGCCAACCTTTGACGAATCTAAATTAATCGAAGACGAAGTGGAAATTGTTGTCCAAGTTAATGGAAAGTTGAAAGCAAAGCTTCTTGTTCCAACAGGTGCAACAAAAGAGGAAATGGAAGAGATTGCGCTTGCAGATGTATTGGTCAAGGAACAATTAGAAGGTAAAACAATCAGGAAAATTGTTGTAGTACCTGGAAAGCTAGTGAATGTTGTAGCAAATTAATGAAGAGAGGCAGACATCAGACATCTGCCTCTTTCTTGATTTTCAATATGAAAGAGCAGTAGAATGGATGATAGAAGAAAGAATGTATGGGAGGGTGTTGTAACAATGGAACAAGAAATCAAAATCATCACTACAGCTGAATTACAGGGAAAATTAGCAAAGAATGAAAATTTAGAGCTAATTGATGTTCGTGAACACGAGGAAGTGATAAACGGAATTGTACCCGGGGCCAAACATATTCCAATGGGAGAAATACCATCTAGAATGGAAGAACTCAACCAAGATAAGGAATACATTTTTATTTGCCGTTCCGGTAGAAGAAGTGAAAATGTCTGCCATTATTTACAGGAGCAAGGTTATAAATGCGTCAACATGGTTGGCGGTATGCTTGAGTGGGAAGGCGACACAGAACTACCTTCCTAAGTTAGAATTTTATCCTTATAGAGTCTGTTCAAAAAGGAGGACAAAAAGAGCAAAGAAGTTCGAGGAAGCGAAGTCTTGAGCACCGGAGCGTATGTTTTGTATACGTGAGGAGCGGAGAGACGAGCTGACGAAGAAATTTGAAGCTATTTTTGCCGGACTTTTTGAACACCCTCTTATACAAACATATCTAAAAGACAGTAATTGGGTAATTCATCCACAGCTGTCTTTTTTTAAATTAAAACGAATTATTCGAATAAAAGAGCCTGTTCAAAAAGGAGGACAAAAAGAGCAAAGAAGTTCAAGGAAGCGAAGTCTTGAGCTACCTGCGCGTATGTTTTGTATACGTGAGGAGCGGAAAAGACGAACTGACGAAGAAATTCGAAGCTATTTTTGCCGGACTTTTTGAACATCCTCTAAAAGCTAATTTTATAGGCGATGTCTATTGTTGATGATTGACTTTTCCAGTAACTCTTTTTGAACACACTCTTATAAGGTGCAACCTATTTATTTTAGTATTAGCACGAAAAATAAAGAAACAACTATTTCAACAAATTTCCCAATAACTTCTTATAACAATTCTAAAGTGTTAAGATTAATTTTTAAGGGAATAGGAGAAGTGGAACTACAAAGAAAATAGATATGACTAAGCAATAGAGATTTAGATCATCCAAAAAAACTCGCCATAATGGACGAGTTTTTTGTTTAATATACCATCTGTTATAGAATATAGTGTTTCATTTCAACCCGAAATTGTCAGAAGTACCTTAGACCTAATCCATCAGTTGAATGGAAAAGGGGCAAAAATTCTTTTAATAATTTTTCTCCGCCATCGCATTCTTCCCAGCTGTCATTCCAGCTAATCGGCCTGTAACAAGTGCCGCTGTAATGTTATATCCACCAGTATAGCCATGAATATCAAGGATTTCCCCACAGAAGTAGAGTCCATTAACCAATTTCGAGGACATTTCCTTAGGATTGATTTCTTTAACGGAAATGCCTCCACCTGTAACAAACGCTTTTTCTATGGATAATGTACCATCGACAAAGAAGGACAACTGTTTACAACTTTTTACAAAGGATCTTAGTTTGTCGTGTGGAATATGATGAAACGTTACTTGTTCATCTAATTCATTTTGCTGTAAAAGAAATAATAAATAACGTTCTGGTACGAGTCCTTTTAAGACATTTTTCAACGCCTTGTTTGGATCTTCCTTAAGTAGATTCACAACCTCTTGGAATAAAGACTCCTCAGATTGGTTTGGTACAGCGTCAATTCTCATTTCAATTCTTCTCGTGTTTGCCTTTTTCTGTTCCTTCACTACATATTGACTACAACGCAGAACAGCGGGGCCGGAAATGCCAAAGTGGGTGAAAATCATGTCCATTTTATGAGTTTTGACAGTTTTACCCTTAGGATTAATGACACTTAGTGCTACATCTCTGAGCGACAAACCTTGTAAGGTTTTTTCCATGATAAATGGTTCAGTAGAGGTCAGCGGGACCTCGGTTGGATAAAGGTCTGTTACTGTGTGACCCGCTTTTTCCACCCAAGCGTACCCATCACCAGTTGACCCTGTATGTGGAACTGATTTTCCACCGACAGCAATGACGACATGTTGGCACTCTAGAACCTGTCCATTCATTAGCTTCACTGCCTTTGTTTCTCCTTCTTGGAAATCTATCGTGTCTACAGAAGTATTCGTCCAAATGGTTACCTTTAGCTTTTCTAATTGTCCAAGTAAGGCATCGACAACAGATTGTGCTTTATCTGTTACCGGAAACATCCGACCATGATCTTCCTCTTTTAGCTGTATACCTAATCCTTCAAAAAAACGGATAATATCTTCATTGTTAAAAATGGAAAAAGCACTAAATAGAAAACGTCCGTTTCCGGGAATATGTTTTATAATTTCATCAACTGGTAAACGATTTGTTACATTACAACGTCCCCCACCTGAAATGGCTAGCTTTCTACCTAGTTTATTTCCTTTGTCAAGGAGTAAAACCTTGCTACTTGTTTCACCTGCGGCTATGGCAGCCATTAAACCAGAAGGCCCCCCACCAATGACGATTACATCAAAATTCATACAAAATCCCCCACATATTTTCACTATAGAAAGGATAGCATGTTTAGATAAAAAAGAAAAATAAGACTCCAACTTGGCTAACAGCCATTTATTCTCTATTATAAAGGTTGGAGTGTGATTATATGAGTCAATACATGCCAACGATAAATGAGGGTTTTTATCCTCTTGATGCGGGATGGACAGAAGACCAAGACGAATCCATTTTAATTCTTTGCGTGCCTGAATTACAAGATATCGTACAAGAGAAAATCGAAAGCTATGATTATACTTGGCTATTCGAATCATCCATTGATGCGTATATTTTTTGCTTTCGATTAGAAAACAAAGAGTTTGCTCTTGTTTTTCAATTTAAGCATGCAGGTAAACTGTTGCTTGAGCCTGATGCATACGAGACCTTTTCAATGGCAATCACGTCAACAAACTTTCAAAGTATGACAGAGAACACTCCTTATTTACTACTTCCTCATATTAGCTTAAACCGCCAGCCAGTTGCTGGGTGGTAGTGATTAACTCACATTTATAAAGATTCTATGGTAAAATAACTTCATTCGTTTTATAAGTTTTGGAGGATCAGTATGTCAAACTCAAATTTATTAAGAGGGACATTTATATTAACACTAGGTACATATATATCGAGAGTTTTAGGGATGATCTATGTTTTTCCGTTTTTTGCATTAGTCGGTGAGCAAGGCTCAGCTTTATATGGATACGGTTATATTCCATATACAATCTTTCTGAGCATATCTACTATTGGTGTGCCCATGGCTGTTTCAAAATTCGTTTCAAAATATAATGCCTTAGGTGATTACCAAACAAGCAGAAGGTTATTTGGTTTAGGTATGAAACTTATGCTAGTAACGGGATTAATCTCATTCACCTTGCTTTATCTTCTAGCTCCAGTTCTTGCAAATATTATCCTTGATGGAAAAGATTTATTAAATAGCGTAGAAGATGTGACAAATGTTATTAGAATGGTTAGTTTTGCCTTGTTAGTTGTTCCTGCAATGAGTATTATCAGAGGATTTTTCCAAGGAAATCAATCTATGGAACCCACAGCCATTTCCCAGGTTGTGGAACAGTTAGTGCGAATCATCTTTCTATTAGGCTCTGTTTATATCATATTAAAAGTGACAAAAGGAGAACTATCAGTTGCAGTTGGTTATGCAACATTTGCGGCCTTTATCGGTGCTTTAGGTGGATTAGCTGTAATGGCGTGGTTTTGGAAAAAGCGTAGAGAAGGTTTAAATCAATTACTTGAAAAAAGTCTAGTTCAAAATGAATTTTCCTCAAAAGAAATGATCAAAGAACTCCTGACATACGCCGGTCCATTCGTATTGGTTGGTTTAGCCATTCCCATTCACCAACTTGTCGACACACTAACATTTAATAAAGCAATGATGTCTATTGGGAATACTAAGAAAGAATCGGAATTTGTTCTTTCTATGATTCAATTTACGATTCCAAAACTCATCATGATCCCAGTCTCCTTAGCAACAGCATTTGGATTAACCTTAGTCCCAGCTATTACTATGGCTTTCACTGATCGTAATCGATCCCTATTACACACTCAGATCAATCAGTCATTTCAAGTGGTCTTCTTTTTAACGCTTCCGGCTGTAATTGGAATTGCTGTATTGAGTGATGAACTTTATGCAATGTTTTATAAAGTTGATTCGCAGGGAAGTTATCTACTTGCATGGTATGCACCAGTTGCGATCCTTTTTGCTTTGTTTACGATTACGGCAGCCATTTTACAAGGCATTCATAAGCAAAAGCTAGCTGTGATAAGTCTTTGTTTTGGACTTCTCTTAAAGATAGTTTTAAATGTTCCTCTTATTACATGGTTTGAAGGTTTAGGCTCCATTCTTGCTACAGGAATAGGCTTCTTAGGTGCCGTCATGTATAGCTTGGCGATGATTAAACGTCATGCTAAATTTTCTTATAAGATTTTTATGAAAAGGTCAGTTTTAATGTTAATATTCTCCATAATGATGATGATTGGTATTCTGATAGCATTATGGGCTCTGTCACCACTAATCGTATACTCGGATGGACGCTGGCAAGCAGTTACCTTATCTTTAGTAGGCGTTATCATGGGTGCAGGTATTTATTTATACTTAAGCTATCGTTCTGGCTTAGCAGGTAGATTATTAGGTACTAGGTTCTCTGTTTTAAAAAGAGAAAAGGCGAATGGATAAATCCATCGCCTCTTATTGTCTAATTTAGTAGTTTTGATCTTGACCAATACCTAATCTGCGTTCAATACGGTCAACACGACGGTCCAGACGATCTACTTTGTTATTTAATCTTTGAACTTGGCGCTCTAAGCGATCTAAACGTTGATTCGTATTCCCGCCGCCTCCACCTGGGTAACCTGGAAACCCTGGGAAGAAATAGCCTTCCGGTTGTTGTCTTTGGTCGAATGAATTCATCGGATACATTTGATACATAATGACCTCTCCTTTGGTTTATTATACGAATACAACAGTCTATGGCACAGGGGCGAATGTGGAGAGAGGCATTCGCCTATTATCATGAAAATAGTTAGGTGGACATAAAATGCGTATTGATAAGATGCTCGCAAATATGGGATTTGGTACCCGTAAGGAAGTAAAACTGTTATTAAAAAAAGGGCTTGTTCGTGTTAATGAAGAAATAGTGAAAGAAGCTAAATCAAATGTTAACCCTGAACAACAGCTTGTTACTGTAAACGGAGAGCAAGTGGAGTATAAGGAATTTATTTATTTAATGATGAATAAACCACAGGGCGTTATTTCGGCTACCGAAGACAAGTACGATCAAACGGTTATTGATTTACTTCAGAAGGAAGACTCGATATTTGATCCATTTCCGGTAGGACGATTGGACAAGGATACAGAAGGATTATTGCTCATTACAAACGACGGCCAGCTAGCTCATCAGCTACTTTCACCAAAGAAGCATGTGCCAAAAACGTATTTTGCACATATTAATGATGTTGTGACGGATGATGACATCGAAGCCTTTGCCCGAGGGGTAGAACTTGACGACGGGTATATGACGAAGCCTGGAATTTTGACCATTGTTGAGTCAGGTCCCACTTCAAAAATTGAACTTATTATTACTGAGGGTAAATATCATCAAGTGAAACGAATGTTTGAAGCGGTAGGGAAGAAGGTAATTTATTTACAGCGAATTAAAATGGGGCCATTACCGCTAGATGAGACATTAGAGCTTGGAGAGTATCGAGAGCTATCTGAAGAAGAAGTTGAAGAGTTAAGAGAAGGTAATACTTTATAAAATAGAAAAAAAGGAGGGACTTTAGTCCTTCCTTTAAATATGTATGTTCCATTTTTGTATACCCTAGGGTGTTTTACGAAGTCAACTTCACTTTCTTAGCAGTGATTGTCCATTTACCGCGGCTTGGGCTTGCGACCAAATTGTTATATTCTAGCACATTTAGATCCCTTTGTATGGTGCGTTGGGTTATTCCAAACTCATCGACGAGCTGATCTGTCGTCACCGTACCTCTTTCACTAATATACATATAAACTGATTTGATTCGATTAAGCATGCGGGAAGTTGAAGGCTTCAAAAAACCACTCCTTAATGTTTTTTGTATTAAGTGTTACAACAAACATGTCAGACACGTGCAATCCCTAAACCTATTTTACACCAACAAAAAGGTATTAACCTACTTTCGGCAGTTAATTTACATAATTTTTACAATAGTTTTATACTACACTACATTTTTTTCCTTTTTGAAGTAATATATGAATTCCATGTAAGTGCATATGACTAATTCTACAAATTTCGATGGTTTTCCTGCTATATTTTTGTAATACTGTTGCTTACTAGATAGGATTTTAGTTTAAATCTAATTGACTCAGTATTTCCTACTTTATTTGGTAACTTTATAACTCGTAATTATTAAATTTTAAGATTATCCGTTTAACTCAGAACGAAATTCTCCGACACCAATTGTTTTTAAGAAAAGGTCAAGTCTGTGTCTATTTGGGATTTTCTATAGAAAATCTGTTTTCGAAAAACTTTGTTGCTTTTTAGAATAGGGGTTGATTGTAACGAGAGGATGCATCATTCCCCGGGGTGGGCGGTGAGCTTCCTCGGCCGAGAGAACGCCTTGCGTTGAGTCTCACCTGTCCCACTGCTCTAAGCAGGTGCCCTAGCACCAACTGTTCCAATCAACTCATTTATTTAAGGGTTGCTTGACCACTTTTTAGAGAAAGAGCTTAAAGAAAAACACCAACACGACTACTTATTCTGAGCTAGTGGGATAATCAGTTTAAATTTTTATACCAAGTCCATCACATTTATATTTCAATTTTTGTTATGCTATGTTTATAACTTTAAAGTGTTAATTAGTTTTCTTATCAATACATATGAAAAAATTCGTTTTGAATTGGAGATGGTTAAAAAATGAAACAAATCAACTGGATAGAAGAAGTAATGAAGAGAAAAGATGACCTCTTATCGGATACACAGTCATTTTTACAAATTGAGAGTGTGTTAGATGAAAATACAAAGGATACTCATGCTCCTTTTGGAAAAGGCATTCAAGAGGCTTTAGAATTTTTACTAGAACAGGGTTCACGAGATGGATTTACGGTTAAAAATGTGGATGGATATGCAGGTCACATTGAGTATGGAGTTGGCTCGGAACTTGTAGGCGTTTTGTGTCATATCGATGTCGTACCAGCCGGTGATGGATGGACAAGTACTCCCTTTTCAGCAGAAATACGTGATGGAAAGATTTTTGCAAGAGGGGCTTTAGATGACAAAGGTCCAACGATGGCCGCCTATTATGCTATGAAAATTGTAAGGGACCTTGGGTTAAAAACTAACAAACGTTTACGCATGATCATTGGAACTGACGAGGAGAGCAATTGGGGCTGTGTGGAGCATTATTTTAAGCATGAAGAAATGCCTGGTATGGGGTTTGCTCCTGATGCAGACTTTCCGATTATTTATGCGGAAAAGGGAATATGTGATGTTACATTAAAGCAGGAGATTTCTGCAGAAGAAAGTGACACAGAATACAGACTCCTTTCATTTTCGTCAGGTAGACGATTTAACATGGTTCCCGATCTGGCTGAAGCAAACATAGAGGGCAGTGTTTCTAGAATGACATCATTGTTTGAAGATTTTTTAAGTAAGAATAAGCTCACAGGCAGCTTTTCGATTGAAGGAAATACGGTTTGGTTAAAGGTGAACGGAATCTCTGCACATGGAATGGAGCCTAGAAACGGTGTTAATGCAGGAACAAAGCTAGTAGAGTTTTTGCAAGGGTTTGAGTTTGATAACAATGCGGTTAAATTTTTGAAGTTTGCTTCTACATATTTAGTTGAGGATTCTAGAGGTGAATCTTTAGAGATTGCAAACTCTGATGACATTACCGGTGATTTGACCATGAATGTAGGAATACTAGCCTATCAGGTAGAAAACGGTGGTACATTCGGATTAAATATTCGCTATCCTGTTACACACCAGATTGAGACGAGCATTGACATGATCAAGACTAAATCAAACGAATTTGGATTCACTATAGGGACAATCTCGGATTCTAAGCCACATCATGTAGATAAAGAGCATGATTTAGTCAAAACGCTTCAGCGTGTTTATACAGAACAAACAGGTGAAGAGGCAACACTATTATCCATTGGTGGTGGAACCTATGCACGATCCCTGAAGGCTGGAGTGGCATTTGGACCTCTATTCCCAGGAAGACCAGACATTGCTCATCAAAAGGATGAATATATCGAAATAGATGATTTAGTGAAGGCAACAGCTATCTATGCACAGGCAATATATGAATTGATAAAGTAATTGAGTTCTGTTTTATAGCTGAAATAGTAATAATCCCGCCATTGCCTGACTGGTGGGATTTTTGTAATATAGGCCAGTTCTCAACTGATGCTAATGTATGAACAGTTAAAATCCTGCGGAAACAATCTGAACAAACTATGTCTTCATACAAAGAACAAGAATAGAGAGAGGGATTTATCTTTGCAAAGTAAACAACATGACTATACGAAGTGGAATTTCTGTACGTTTTATTTTCTAATTTTTTATGGAATCGGATCCTTATATCCACTATTAACGGTTTATTTAGATAAGGACATTGGATTAACTGGCTCACAGATTGGGACAATTATGTCCATAAGTCCGGTTGTCATGATAATTGTTCAACCACTTTGGGGGATACTCAGTGATTGGACTGGGAAGCCAAAGCTGCTATTGACCATTGCCATCGTTTTAACTAGTTTGATGGCATTTCTTTTTTCGTTGTCAGGTGCTTACATCACTTTATTTATCGTGGCGAGCTTAATTGCGGTGGCTCAAAGTGCAATTACCCCACTCTCAGACAGTATTGCATTAAACTATGTTCATAAGGTAAAGGGAAATTATGGGTCCCTACGACTTTGGGGGGCAATAGGCTTTGCCATTGCTGTAATCGTAGCGGGTAGATTAGCAGAATATTTCGGGCTATCCATTATCTTTTACCTGTTTGCTTTCGTTCTACTTCTCTCTACTTTTTTTGCGTGGAGGTTACCCCAAGAAAGTCAGTCGGTTCGGACAAACATCTTTACTGGAATTTCAGCCTTAGGAAAGAGACCCAGGTTTCTCTTGTTTTTGATGACTACCTTTCTCGTATTTGGTCCCGTCTACGCTAATAACTTCTATTTCGGTTTGTTTATCATTGATATTGGCGGGACATTAACAGGTGTTGGAATTGCGTTTTTATTGGCTGCTGGGAGTGAAGCACCTTTTATGCAGTTTGCACTTCGTATAATCCAGAAGCTTGGTATGTTGAAGGTGCTACTAATGGCAGCTCTTATTTCAGCTATTCGGTGGATCTTTTATTACTTTGAACCTTCACTATACCTTGTGTATGCGACGACGATTGCTCAAGGCTTTTCAGTTGGTCTGTTCATACCCGCAGCTCTTCAATATGTAAAAGATATCTCTCCGAAAGAAGTCCATGTTACTGCGATTTCCATCTACTCTGCAGTAGGAAATGGATTAGGAAGTTGGTTTTGCACATATGTTGGGGGACTTATTCTTCAGTGGTACTCCATTCAAGAGGTGTATTTATTTTATGGATTACTAACTAGCCTAGGAATGGTCACGTTATTAATCGTTGCAAGAATTGATTATATTAAAAGAAAACCCTTCTTCAATGCACAAGAAACTTCATAATAAAAAAATCCTTTCAGACAAAAGACCACTGAAAAAGTAGTGATTCTCGAAAAACAAATTATTTTAGGGAGTCTATGTTGATTGGAACGGATATGCGAGACTCGTGGAGCGACCGAGCCTAGGTCGTAACATATAACGGGTGGGATTCCCGTCGAGAAAGAACTAGCCATCTCGTAGCGAGTCTTGGAGGGCAAGTGGTAACACTTGGTTTTAAGCGTAGACAGCGTGGTAATGGGCCATAAGCCACAGGTGAGACTCAAGGATTAGGCCCCAGCCGAGGAGGCTCACCGCCAACCCTGGGGAATGGTGCATCCTGCAGCGGAAATCAACAGGTAGATTTAATATACATACTTTTTAAAAAAAGTGTCTTTTTCAGTGACCTCTCACACAAGGAGCTACTTTTAAAAATCAAACAAGTCACTTGATAAATATCGTTCTCCAGTATCACAAGCAATACAAACAATCACGTCGTCTGATGTCAATCGTTTCGCCACCTCAATTGCTGCAAAACAAGCTGCGCCAGAGGATGGACCAACTAATATCCCTTCTTCTCTTGCAAGTCTTCTTACAGTTTCATAGGCTTGGTCATCTTCAATTTTAATAATCTCGTTATAGACATCTTGATTTAGAATGCTTGGTATAAATCCTGGGCTTGTACCAACTAGCTTATGCTTTCCAGGTTTTCCTCCTGATAAAACAGGTGACCCTGCAGGTTCCACGACATGAATGGATATATTGGGATACTGTTCCTTTAATACTTCTCCAGTTCCTGTTATGGTTCCCCCTGTACCAGAGGTGGCCACAAAGGCTGAAAGTGGTTTTCCAATCTGTTTCATTGCTTCTATAATTTCAAGTGCAGTTGTTTGCCTATGGGCATCAGGGTTTGCTTCGTTATCAAATTGCATAGGGAGGTAGCTGTTTTCAATACTGGCAGCCAGTTCTTTAGCTTTCGCAATAGCTCCAGGCATTTTTTCCTCGCCAGGAGTCAGGACGACCTCTGCCCCATAAGCTTTCAGAAGGTTAATTCTTTCTTTTGTCATGGTATCTGGCATGACCAGGATCGATTTATAGCCCCTGGCTGCGGCATTCATAGCAAGCCCAATTCCTGTGTTCCCACTTGTCGGCTCAATAATGGTAGAACCCTTGTTTAATAATCCCTTTTTTTCAGCTTGGATAATCATATTAAAGGCTGCACGATCCTTAACACTTTTGCTTGGATTAAACATTTCTAGCTTTAAATATATACTTGCAACGTTCTTTGGAGTAAGCTTTTGAAGTTTGACTAGCGGTGTTTCTCCAATAAGTTCACTAATGTTGTTTACAACCTTCATTTTGGTCCACCTCCTTAGTTTCTCTCATGCTACCACATTCGGTTTCGACAATCGAATCATTTACCATCACTATTTCAAGTAAGTTTGGTAAAATATACAATAATAAGAACATTATGCTCTTAAAAGGTGGTAGAGAGTTTGAACGAGACACATTATTTTCTAGCTGTACCCATACCACAAGAAATCAAGCTGCTTTACTTTGAATGGATAGAGTTAGTGAAAGAAAAGCTTCCATTTAAAACGTGGGTTCATCCTGATGATTATCATCTAACACTAGCGTTTTTAGGTGATGCATCTTTTCCAAAGATACAAGATGTAAAAAACGAGATGAAACGTATAGTGAAGGAGCATGACTCGTTTCGTTTACAAGTATCGGGTTTAGGCACCTTTGGAAGTTCTGAAAGTCCAAGAATATTTTGGAGTGGTGTGGAAAGACAACCACTTCTTGAAAAGCTACAGAGAGATGTTTTTCAAGCCTGTCAAAATGTTGGGTTTGATCTTGAGACGAGACCGTTTCATCCACATATGACGTTGGCTAGACGATGGATAGCAGAATCACCCTTTCCCTTCAACGAGTTACCTGAGCTAATTCATCCGAAACAAGAACTACTTTCGTTTAAAGTGAACCACGTTGTTCTTTATCAAACTCATTTAGACCGGTCGCCAAAGTACCTGCCCTTATCCATATTCTCTCTTGAAAAGTAAAGGGAAGGGATACAGGAAACTAAAATAGATGATCATTAAGTAGTGATCACATTTACTATTACAGCAAAAAAGGAGTGTGACAAATAGTGGCACAGCTTATTAAATTGCTCGACTTTGTCTCTAGATACGAAATGAATATGTATCGATATCCGACTCAGTACATACGTTTAAAGAAGCAGCATTGGAATAAGCTCAAGAAACTTTGGGAAGAAGGATTATTAGAGGTTGCTGAGGGGAGCAATGAGCCACTGATCCCTGAAAAGAAACAACGATTTCATACGCTTAGAAATATGATGAAACAAAAAGGATCGGATCTTGAGGGAGAAGAAATAAATGAGGATCAAGCCCAGCCATTCCCGTTTGAAAAAAATAGTGAAGATGATATGGACGACAATGGTCTGCCACTAGACTATAAATTCACGGATGTACCTAAAGACGAAGAAGAGTTAAAGCTCCGTTTTCTGAATCAATTAATTGAATTTCAGATCAGTTGGGCGAGCTCAACCATAAGAGACAAATCCTATGTGGATCGTGAATTATATAATGATGACCAGTTAAAGTATTATCTTCAAAGATTCCCGGATAATTATCTCGTTTTATATAAACCTGTATTCTTTATTCAAAAGGCACCTATTGAGCTTGAGGTGATCATGATTAGTCCGACTGAGACCTGGTGTATTACTTTACTCGAAGGAAAAGAGGATAGCGTTTTTTATGGAACAAAAGAACGATTTTGGACCGAGAAGCATATGAATGATGAAAAAAAGATATTAAGTCCTTTATTAGCAGCCAATCGAATGGAAAAAATTGTTCGAAATATATATCAGAATCATTCCATTGAATTACCCATTAGAAGAGTAGTGTTAAACCGAACTGGTTACATCGATTACCCGTATGTACCAGTTGATATAGAACTCATTGATAAACGAAACTATGATGCTTGGTTTTCTTCGCTTAGAAGGCCGTCATCACCAATTAAGCATGTTCAGTTAAAAGCAGCCAAGGTTTTGTTACAGCATTGTCAAACAACCTATGTAAAGCGTCCAGAATGGGACCGAGTATAAAAAGTGCGAGTCTTACTATAAAAGAATACAAAAGGGAATGGTGTTTCTTTCAAAAGTAGCTAGGTAACTTGAGCAATTCTTTAGGATGTGGAGGGATGAAAGGTGTGGAACGAAAGTCAAAGGGAATTTGAGGCTTATATAGATGAAATGGATCTTATCACCATTTTGTTACCGAAGCATCGTTCATGGGAAACCCTCCAAGCTTTTTTACTGATCGATCATAATGGACACAGCCAGCCATTACATACCATTTTATATGAGGAACATGTCCATTTCTATAAATATCAGTGTAAAACGAAAAACCTACTTAAAATAGAATGGAAAGCCTTTGTCCAGGTAGGAACTATACAAACTGATTTGCAAGTTGGAGCTGTCATTAGAACCAAAGAGTTTGATGAGCATTATGCCTATTATGGTGATGACTTAGGAGCTACTTATAGCCCTTATCAAACCCTTTTTAAAGTATGGGCACCTTCTGCAAAAGAGGTGAAATTAAAACTACAGAAGCAAGGTCAAAAAGACGTCACCCAATTGCAAATGCACCAGAAACCAAAAGGGATTTGGGAATTAGCTGTTGAGGGTGAATGTGAGGGCTCTTCGTTTACGTATTTAGTTTGTGTGAACGGAGTGTGGAGAGAAGCAGTAGACCCTTATACAAAAGCGGTCTCGATCAATGGTAAGCAAGGTTTTGTCGTTAATCAGGATAAACTCCAACCACATACAAAAGTACTATTACCAAAGCTAGGTCAACCAACTGATGCAATCATTTATGAGACACATATCCGTGATTTCACCATTCAACCTGACAGTGGTGTACAACACAAAGGAAAGTATAGAGGTTTTACGGAGAGTACCCAAAGTACTGGTATTGATTATTTGGTAGACTTAGGAATAACTCATATTGAATTACTACCTGTCAATGATTTCGGTGGCATTAACGAAGAAAATCCTCTTGAGAAATATAATTGGGGGTACAACCCTCTTCATTTTTTCGCTCCAGAAGGTAGTTACTGTTCTAATCCGAAAGACCCCTATAACAGAATAATTGAACTACAAAATATGATTAGAGACATTCACACAAAAGGATTAAAGGTGATCCTAGATGTGGTATTCAACCATGTTTATATTAAAGAAGAATCATCATTTGAGAAAATTGTTCCTGGGTACTATTTTAGATACAATTCGAACGGAATGCCTTCGAATGGAACAGGAGTAGGAAACGACCTAGCTACTGAGCGTGTAATGGTAAGGAAACTCATCGTTGAGTGTGTCTTATATTGGATTCATCTTTTTCAAGTAGATGGATTCCGTTTTGATTTAATGGGAATTTTAGATGTAGCCACCATGAATGAGATCCGAAGAAAAATAGATGAAGTGGATGATTCCATCTTAATGCTCGGGGAAGGCTGGGAGTTAAATACACCCTTACCAACCGATCAAAAAGCGACAACTAGAAATTCAGAAAAAATGCCTCGAATAGCTCATTTTAATGACAGATTTCGGGATCTTGTAAAAGGAAGTACGTTTAACCTTTATGATCGAGGATATACCCTTGGAAGTACAAACCGAATGGAAGAGGTCAAACATGTAGTAGCAGGCAGTGTCTCACATGAACACGGGAGAAAGGCGTCTTTCATAGCTCCTAGTTTATCAATCAATTATGTGGAGTCTCACGATAATCATACATTTTGGGATAAAGTTAACCAAAGTAATGGATTTGAGGATGAGCAGACCTTGAAAAGTCGACAACGGTTGGCTACGTGTATGGTTCTTCTTTCACAAGGAATCCCGTTTTTGCATAGTGGACAAGAATTTTATCGAACAAAACAAGGTATTGGAAATAGCTATAATTCTCCAGATGAAATTAACTGGCTTGACTGGTCTCTAAAAAATAAATTCGATAAAGATGTACAGTATATTAGAGGATTGATTCAACTTCGAAAGTCACATGGTGCTTTCCGATTTACGACTACTGAACTTATAAGAAAGCATGTTGGTTTCCTCTCCAGTCATGAAGGGGTCATAGCATATAATTTGAGTAATGTTGAGGAGTTTGGCCCATGGAACCAAGTGTTAATCTTATTTAATAACAATAACCAAGAAGCACATATTGATTTAAATGAAAAAAATAGTTGGAATGTATTAGCCGACCATCAACAGGCTTCTGCTCAGTCCTTATATCGTCTCGTGACAAAGAAATTGATTATTCAACCCATTAGTTGTCTTGTAGTTGCAAAGGGAAAAATATCATCATCTACTTGACGTCATTTCCCTTTTGGATATAAAATTTAAAAAGATAGCATCAATTGCTATCTTTTTTATTTAGTAAAATGAATGAATTTCATAATTCTGATCCCCACGGGCTCAAGGGTTTTAGAACCTTAAAAAAGAGTACCTCCTCAAATGTCGAAATGGTCATTTTCGTAATCTTTGTTAATCTTGGCACTATGTTGATTGGATCGGAAGGTGCTAGACTCCTTGCTAAGAGTAGTGGGACAGGTGAGATCTAGGCTTTTTCACGGTAGTGAAAATAGTCTTCCATTCCTTGCGCAAAGGAGGCTCACCGCCCACTCCGCGGAAAGGGAGCATCCTGGAGAGGAAATCAACAGGCAAACTCAGCAGGAATATTTTTGAAAAATAGTCACTCTCAATATAAGGAAACTAGCTGTGATTTGAAAAAAGCAGTTATGATTATGAAATTGACTCACAATCAAAAAAATATAATTCATTAAACAACTTATGACAGACAAAGCAAATTGAAGGTGAATGGTTTGGAACATATACTAGGTAAAGAGTGGGAAATAACTCCCGCAGGTGGCGCAACAGGAGAGGCATATTTTGCACAATATGATAATAAAAAATTATTCTTAAAAAGGAATTCCTCACCCTTTATAGCTGTATTATCAGCAGAAGGAATTGTTCCAAAGCTTGTATGGACAAAAAGGCTTGAAAACGGGGATGTCATTACGGCACAGCTTTGGCTGGATGGAAGAGAGCTAAAATCAACGGATATGAAAGGCGAGAAAATAGCCAAGTTGTTAAGCAAAATCCACTCCTCAAAAGAGTTATTGGACATGCTGATGAGATTGGGAAAAGCCCCTCTTATGCCAGAGGAGCTGTTGTTCGAGATGGAGAAATCCCATTATTTCAATCAATCTAGTGAGCAAGACCAGCTCATCTTTGATTCATTACAAGTATTACGACGAACCCTAGATATCATAGAATGTCAGGAATATGTCGTTTGTCATTGTGATATAAACCATAATAATTGGCTCTTCTCGCATGAGGAGCAGTTATACCTCATTGATTGGGACGGGGCTATGGTGGCTGATCCAGCAATAGATATTGGCATGCTGCTCTATTCTTATATACCCGAACCTGAGTGGGGTGACTGGCTGGCCCATTACGGAATTGATTTAAGCGATAACTTAGAAAATCGAATGAAGTGGTATGTAATTTATCAGACCTTACTCTCAATCCAGTGGTTTGATGAGAAACAATTGTTGGATCAAAAGCACTATGCAAAACGATATTTGACTACCTTAATTCGTTAAGATAGCTGATGAATATCCTCAATCCAGCCTGATAGATTTTGTTGATGGCTTAGAATATGCTCATCTAGATGCTGTGTGTATTTTCCACTTTGACTATATTCATACACATCCATTAAAGTATTTTTAGCTTCTGAACTAATATTTTCGTTTGCAAGAAGGGATTTTACAAGCCTTTCGAGCTGTTCACATTCTGCGACTGTTCCGCAACAGTCCGTTTGTTGATTTGATAAAATATCCATCAATACACTAAGTTGATTGTGAAAATCTAACGGCATACATGAACACTTCCCTTTAAAATAGATTCTAGTTTATGGTTTGTTGTTCGTAGCATTTTATACTTAATTAATACGGACCATCTCACTAAGTAAAGTGTTAACCAAATTTTTTTGATGAATAAAAAAGTGTAGTTATTCTCAAATAGTAGAGAATAACTACACTTTTTTTGTTAGTAATTGTTTCATTTAGTAATAATTAAGGTTTGAATAACTTTTAAGGATCACTTAATTATTTTAGGCTGTGAAGTATTAGGAATTAATTTTTTCAAAAGTTATTAGGCAATTCATGCAGGAGAATTCAACTCTAAGATAAAGAGATTTAGACAGTGTAAGTGTCTTGTTTCAATATAGTAACAAGAACCATATTTAAGCATTCATCTTTCACCATTGGATCAACCACTTACATATCTTACAGCACTGTTTTTCTATGTAAGATATTTAGTTTTCATTGGATCATCATTCCATTTATTTTAATTATTGGAAATAGATTACTAGACTAATATACAACAATACTTTGAAAAATTGTATTGGGAAAATAGCATCCAAAAAGGTCTTCTAATTCATTAGCACTAATTCCTTTAACCAGAACCAATACTATCTATAATTGTAAAATTACTCATACAAGTTGCAAAAACACTTGTTTTCATGCTATCGTTTAGTTCGTATATTTGTAGAAGAGGAAGTGTGAAGATGCGTCTGCGTCACAAGCCTTGGGCGAAGGATAAGCTTGCTGAATATTCAAGTGTTGTTATTCCGAACCCATCTGACTATAAAGGAAAATGGCATGAAATTTTTGATAATAATCATCCGATTCATATAGAAGTTGGTACTGGAAAAGGACAGTTTATAACGGGGATGGCGAAATTGTACCCTGAAGTAAATTATATTGGTATAGAATTGCAAGTGAGTGTTATTGTCGGGGCATTGGACCGAATTATTGAGGATTCACTTCCAAATTGCAAACTCTTAAACGTAAATGCAGAGGAGCTATCCACTTTTTTTGAAAATGGTGAAGTGGACCGAGTTTATTTAAATTTCTCTGACCCTTGGCCAAAAAATAAACATTTAAAGAGAAGACTAACCTATAAGCACTTTTTAGATATTTATAAGAATATCTTGGTGAAAAATGGAGAAATTCATTTTAAGACGGATAATCAGGGTTTATTTGAGTACTCATTAACTAGTTTTTCCGAATATGGGCTTTTATTAAAGTATGTTAGCTTAGACCTGCATAACAGTGAGTTTGAAGGCAATATTATGACTGAATATGAAGAGAAGTTTTCGAGTATCGGGAACCGTATTTACCGTTCAGAAGTTCAATTTCAATTATAAATCCTGCAACTAGCAGGATTTTTTGTTTTAATAAAGAAGTAGAGATATGGTAGGAGGGATTAGGATGGAAACATTACGGCTCGGAAAGTTGACCTTAACATGGCTAAACGGTGGTGTTACTCATCTTGACGGAGGAGCGATGTTTGGAGTAGTACCAAAGCTTCTATGGTCAAAAAAATATCCAGTGAGTGAGAACAATTTGATCGAATTACGAACAGATCCAATCTTAATTCAAGACGGAGAAAGAAACATTTTGATTGAATCAGGTATTGGATTTAATAAGATGACAGATAAAATGAAACGAATTTATGGGGTAACAGAAGAATCCACTGTAGAAGTATCGCTTAAAAAACTAGGACTTAGTACAGAGGATATTGATCTTGTATTAATGACCCATTTACACTTTGATCATGCGTGTGGGCTCACTAAATGGAGCGGTGGAGAATTAGTTCCTGCATTTGAAAACGCTACCATCATAGCTTCTCAAACAGAATGGGATGAAATGAGACAGCCTAATATTCGTTCGAAAAATACGTATTGGAAAGAAAATTGGGTGAATATTGAACAAAAGATAGAGACTTTCACTAAAGAGATTCAAATAACGGAAGAAATCAAGATGATTCATACGGGTGGACATAGTGACGGACATTCTATTATCACAATTCAAAGTCAAGGGGAAAAGCTTATTCACCTGGCAGATTTGCTACCAACACATGCCCATCAAAATGTATTGTGGGTGATGGCCTATGATGATTATCCGATGAAATCTATCCAAGAGAAACAGCATTGGATTGCAGAAGCAATTGAGGAGAATGCATGGTTCACGTTTTATCATGATTCCATATACCGTGCTATAAAATGGGATGGGACAGGTAAATTAACTGATGCTGTTGATCGAAAGAAATAACGCCCTACGAATGGTAGGGCGTTACATTGTGGATTCATTAATATCTAGGATCGTTCCGTTTTCTGCATTAACAAGAAACTCAAATTGTTCCGTTTTGTTTGCAGCTGTGCGTGAAATTCCGCCTCTATATACACGATAGGTAATGCTGTTACGAACAAATGTCTCAGGCTCCATATGTATCCATGAGCCATCAATGGCACCCTGCTTTTTCATTTCTTGCTTGACTATTTTCAAGGCATACTCGGATGATATATTGGATGATGGCAAAAGTTTATTCACGATGTACGTACCAGTAATCCCGACAACGATGCCTAATAGGAATTTACGTAAGCCCATTTTGTCTCTCCTCCAATTGGCTATTACATCTTACTATACTATACACAGTATATATCAATTTATGCTTTTAATGAAGATTTGAAAGTTTGACTGGAAAGCAAACTATTTATTCTGTAAAATGGAAACAGAAGTATTTAGGTTTTCGAAATGTTTTTACATAAGGGGGATAAGTAAATGAATCATGAAACATTGCAGATGTTCAAAACTTTAACAGAGCTACCTGGTGCACCTGGAAATGAGCATGCAGTTCGCCAATTTATGCGGACAGAACTTGAGAAATATTCAGATGAGGTTGTGCAGGATCGCCTCGGTGGAATCTTTGGGGTGAAACGTGGACTTGAAACTGGCCCAACTGTAATGGTTGCTGGTCACATGGATGAAGTAGGATTTATGGTTACTTCTATTACTGAAAATGGTATGATCAGGTTCCAAACTCTTGGTGGTTGGTGGAGCCAAGTGCTACTCGCACAAAGAGTTCAAGTTATAACAGATCGCGGTCCAATTGTAGGCGTTATTGGTTCGATCCCCCCACATCTATTAGAAGAATCCCAACGATCAAAGCCAATGGATATGAAAAATATGCTTATCGACATCGGTGCTGATAACAAAGAGGATGCATTAGAAATTGGAATTAAACCAGGACAACAAATTGTTCCGATTTGTCCTTTCACACCAATGGCTAATCCTAAGAAAGTCTTAGCTAAAGCATGGGATAACCGTTATGGCTGTGGGCTATCTATAGAATTGCTAAAAGAATTAAAGGATGAGAAGCTGCCAAATATTCTCTACTCAGGTGCAACGGTACAAGAGGAAGTTGGTTTACGTGGGGCCCAAACTGCAGCAAATATGATTAAACCTGATATCTTCTTTGCAATGGATGCTAGTCCTGCTAACGACATGTCTGGCGATAAGCAAGCGTTTGGTCAGCTTGGAAAAGGAGCACTCCTTCGAATTTACGATCGCTCCATGATTACTCACCGTGGCATGAGAGAGTTCTTATTAGACACAGCTGAATCAAACAATATCCCGTACCAATACTTTATCTCCCAAGGTGGAACAGACGCAGGACGTGTTCACACTTCAAATGAAGGTGTTCCATCAGCGGTTATTGGAATTTGCTCCCGCTATATCCACACACATGCATCAATCGTTCATGTTGATGACTATGCTGCAGCGAAGGAACTGATTGTAAAATTAGTGAAATCTACTGACCAGGCAACGGTAGATTCAATTCGTCAAAACGGTTAAGTAGAGGTAGAGAAGCGATTTTCGCTTCTCTTTTTTAAGGGGAATTAGAAAACTGGATGAATATGCATGTTATCGTTAATTCGATCCTATTTTATGGATAAATATGGATTAAAGCTGATGAATCTCGATAATCGCTGATAAAACCAAATAATAGCCGATAAAACCAGATTATCGTCGATATATCAAAATAATCGCTGATAAAATTGTGAAATCACGGTAATTAGTCTTATAAAAGACTATCTGTACTCTGTCTATACCATTCGTAAATAGAGAAACTGACTCTTTATTAGAAAAGTCACATGAATTCAGGTTAAAACTTGGTTTTTCAAATTGAAAAAAAGAACTTTTTAGGTCTTACAGAGATTTTGCAGACTTCATATAAGTTATGAGGAAATAAAATTGGAAATGGACCAAATTGGCCCTTTTTTAGGAGTAGAGAAATTGAATGATTATCACTATAGGCTCAAAGAATTTTGCTAAGATAAAAGCTGTTAGAAGTGTTTTTGAAAAAGCAGAAATAATCAGTATTTCCGTACCATCTGACGTTTCAGAACAGCCTTTTTCAGATGATGAGACAATGAAGGGTGCAGTAAACAGAGCAAATAATGCAATGAAGGCAGGAAACTCGGACATTGGTATCGGCTTAGAAGGTGGCGTTGTCGAAATGTCTTCAGGAATGTATCTTTGCAATTGGGGCGCACTCGTTGATCAGAGTGGTTTTTCGGCAGTTGCTGGTGGAGCTAGGCTTAGGCTTCCGGATGAAATTGCAGACGCACTTCGAAAAGGTAACGAGCTAGGTCCGGTTATGGACGAATATGCGAAAATAAAAAATGTTAGGCAGCTTGAAGGGGCAGTTGGAATTTTTACAAACGGAAGAGTAAATCGAAAAGAAATGTTTGAGCATGTAGTAAAGCTACTTTCAGGGCAATATGAATTTTATAAGTAACTCTTTGGAATGATCGCACTCTAGTTCTTTAGAAGGATCTCTACATTTTTATTTCAAAGATAGAACTAGGTCTACTAACGGACCTATTTACAATTTTTTTGCCTATTTTCTGCTTTATGGCTTGTCACATGTTTTTTATTAAGGTTATTATAGAAGAGTGTAGGACTGAAGGAGGATTGACATGAAAGATAGTAAACTTTTATATATACTTTTTACATTGCTACTTTTAGTAGGATGTTCATCAATAGAAGATGTAGTAACTGAGACGAAAGACACTGTGAGCAAGGCTTTTGACGCAGGGTCAAAAGGAATAAATGTAGATAAAGGGAGTTTCTCTTTCTATCTGCCTGATTCGATGGAAGAAAAGAAAAATCAGGATAAGCAAGAGAATAATATAATATTAACTGAGGGGAAGCAAGCATACATACTGTTTATAAACCCACTTGAGAAAAAGGATAGTAGGGTTGTATATGAATCCACTTTAGCTGATCAAGACTATTTGCTAAACGAAACGTTTGAAAAGGACGATCAATTTGGATTCGTGCAAGTTTTAGAAGTAGACGATAAATCTTTTGAAGTAACAGTTGGTGTGGGTGGAGTAAAACTGACGACTGTAACGAAGAAAAACAATGTGGTCAAGACTTCAGAGAAAATGATGCAAATTGCGAACTCAGTCAGGAAGTAGCCCTAGTCTAACTAGGGTTTCTTTTTTTAGTAGTAAATTTTTGTAATGAACTTCGATGACCTTTATAATAATAGAAAGTCAAAGTGAAAACTTAGGAGGTCTACACATGAAAAAGTTAGAATCGATTGAACAATATAAAGAAATTATTAACGGAAAAACGGTGTTACTTTTTTCAGCGGATTGGTGCCCTGATTGTCGAGTGATTGAACCGATTTTACCTGAAATAGAAGATTCCTATTCAGCGTTTACTTTTTATTATGTGGATCGTGATCAATTCATTGACCTTTGTATTGAATTAGATGTATTTGGTATTCCTAGCTTTATCGCCTATAACGCAGGAAAAGAATTAGATCGTTTTGTCAGTAAAGATCGTAAAACAAAGGAAGAAATAGAGAGT
The DNA here is from genome assembly GCF_049310945.1 of Bacillus sp. DJP31. Taxonomy (NCBI): domain Bacteria; kingdom Bacillati; phylum Bacillota; class Bacilli; order Caryophanales; family Bacillaceae; genus Bacillus; species Bacillus sp. DJP31. Next base: position 103,726 of record NZ_JBMERO010000007.1, read on the forward strand.
TTTTTAAATAAATTATAAGGGTCTTCCTTATAGAAAGGCTTCTGTCGTAAACTTTGTTGCTATTTAACTAATAAGATGTGTGATTGATTTCCACTCCAGGATGCACCATTCCCCGGGGAGGGCGGTGAGCCTCCTTAAGCCCAAAGGAATAGAAGGCTATTTTCACTACCGTGAAAAAGCCTAGGTCTCACCTGTCTCGCTGCTCTTAGCAAGGAGCCCGAGCATATCCGTTCCAATCAACTTATATATCAACGGGTTGCTTTTACAAACTATCTAAAAACAACAATATTTTAGAAAAGAGCCTATAGAAAAGAGTGTTTGAAATGAAGATGACGAGTACAAAAATGAAGAACCTGCTACAAGAAAGATTGAATAATCCAGACTGGACTTTTCAATATGATTTAAAACAAGATACGCTAAGAATCATCGACATAAAGGTAAGCAAGGGCGTAACTGTATCAATCCCAGGAATTGTAAATAAGTGGGAAGAGCATAAGGAAGCAGCACTTGATGAAGTGATTTATTACATAGAAGAGTCGTTACTAGCTTTAAAAAGGGACGACCAACTTTTGGGTAAGGAAAAAGAAATATTTCCTGTTATTCGATCTACTTCCTTTCCGACTAAAACGCAGGAAGGAAAGAAGCTTCTTACCACAGATCACACGGCAGAGACTCGGATCTACTATGCTATTGACCTTGGAAGTACATATAAATTACTAGATGAAGATATGATGAGTGAACAAGGTTGGAGAAAAGAGCAGATTATGCAAATTGCTACATTTAATGTGAGGTCTCTTCCTGAAAAAGTTAAGCAGGATACTGTAGCGGGTAATATTTTCTACTTCTTTAATTCAAATGACGGATATGATGCGAGCCGGATTTTAAATGAATCCTTACTAAATAAGTATGAGAAACAAATAGAAGGAACGATGGCTATTGCTCTTCCTCATCAAGACGTTCTGATTATTGCAGATATTAGAAACGAGACAGGCTATGATATTTTATCCGAAATGAATATGAGCTTTTTCACAAATGGATTAGTTCCGATAACTGCTTTGTCTTTCTTGTATAACGAGGGAGAATTAGAGCCCATCTTTATCCTTGGAAAAAATAAACCGAAAAGAGGTTAGTTTAATATGAACCTATTTTATAATGTTGAAGGCATAGGAGATACATTTCTAGTAACTATAAAAGATGCTGACCGAGAAAATAAGACGTTCGAACGAAAAGGCGATGTAGCCCGTATTATAAATAAAGAAACGAGTGAAACCATCGGGTATAACATTTTCAATGCCTCAACTTACATGAAGATTGAGGAAGTTGGCATGGTAACGTTGACGAGAGAACTTGTAGAGACCATCCAAGAAATCTTAACGAAGAATGATTTCAATGAAGAACTAATTGTTGACTTCTCACCGAAGTTTGTAATTGGTTTAGTGACCGAGAAAGAAAAACACCCTAATGCCGATAAACTCAATGTTTGTAAGGTGGATGTTGGAAACGAAGTCCTCCAAATAGTCTGTGGTGCTCCAAACGTGGACGCAGGTCAAAAGGTTGTAGTAGCCAAAGTAGGAGCAGTTATGCCAAGTGGACTACACATTAAAGATGCAGAACTAAGAGGAGTAGCCTCATCTGGTATGATTTGCTCCGCTCGTGAACTCGATCTACCAGATGCTCCACAGGAAAAAGGGATCCTTGTTTTAGGGGATGAATATGAGGTTGGACAAGGATTTTCAAAATAAATAGAACCAAAGCCACTAGTTCTAGCGCTAGTGGTTTTTTATTTGACTATGCCTTTCGTATCGTTCTTCGATTTTCTTCCCCCAAACCCCTCATTTACTGATAGAATAAAGAATAGAAATTTGATTTTGAAAGAGTGGTTACATGATTAAGAATGTGAAGAAAATTTATAAGTATTTAGTTGGAGATGCTCCAACTGAAGTAGAAAAAAGAGGGCAATTGAAGGGGAAAGTGAACCAAGCTAATACATTCGGAGCTATCCATAAAGAAGAGAACCGTATGAATGCCCGTGTTTCCTATCAATACCCAAAAGCTAATTTTAGATTCCCTTTAATTTCGGATGATGAAGTTGAGAAGCAGATAATAAGAAAGCAACCAAGAAGAAAAGAAGAACCGATGAAAAAGGAAGTTCAAGTACATACATCCAAAAAAGTGGAGCCAAGTAAACCTAAACAGTCTTTTAAAGCTACAGAGGTTCCCTCTCCAATACACGGATATAATCAACGGAAAACAGAGCAAGAAATTATTGAGTTTGAGATAACGTCTTCATTTACGATAACTCCTGTAAAAGACTTGCATGCTGAAATAGTGACCAATGAACCAGATAATCAGAAGGTTCAAGATGACTTAAGTGATTATTACCATGTTATAAAAGATCATTCCGATGAGAATTTATATGAAAACGAATCTGTTAAAGAAGAAATAATAGAAGTAGCATTAACTGAAGAAGAAGTATACAGGGACACGACCAACTATGCTGAGGTTAAAGACGAACTGATTATTGAAGAAGAAATTCGTATTTCAGACGTTGAGGAATCATTTATTGATGTGGAAAGTCATATTTTTGAAGATGAAATTTCATTCATTGATGTAGAAGAAACAGAACCACAAAACAATTTAGAACTTCTTGTTGCAGATCAAATACCGGATCAAGAAGAAAGAAGAAATTCAACAAGAAAACACGTTCCCTTTAATGTCATCATGTTAAAACAGGATCGAGAAAAGCTAAAAGAAAAGAAAGTAGAGATCGTCAAACATTCATCTAGTTATCAATTTCCGCCACTGCACTTCTTAACGGTACCAAAGCATGATGTTACGACCGATAACAAATGGTTAGCTGAACAAAGAGAATTGTTAGATGTTACACTTAAGAACTTTAATGTGAAAGCTAATGTTGTCAATGTTACACAGGGACCTTCTGTCACTCGATTTGAGGTACACCCAGAGCCAGGTGTGAAGGTGAATAAGATCACCAATCTATCCGATGATATTAAGCTTTCACTTTCAGCAAGAGATATTAGAATCGAGGCACCCATTCCTGGTAAGAACACAATTGGTATTGAAGTGCCTAACAAGATTAGTAAGCCTGTTCTATTAAGTGAGATTATTAATAGTCAAGCATTTAGAGCTAATCCGTCTCCTTTAACTGTCGCGCTAGGTTTAGACATTTCGGGAAATCCTATTGTGACAGACTTAAAAAAGATGCCACATGGTCTAATTGCAGGAGCCACAGGATCTGGGAAGAGTGTGTGTATTAATTCAATGCTTGTAAGCTTGCTTTATAAAGCTTCTCCACATGAAGTCAAGCTTTTACTTATCGATCCGAAGATGGTAGAGCTAGCACCTTATAATCATATTCCACATTTAGTCTGTCCTGTCATTACGGATGTAAAGGCAGCGACGGCAGCGCTAAAATGGGCAGTTGATGAAATGGAGCGAAGATATGAACGACTTGCTCATGCAGGTGCGCGCGATATTAATCGGTATAATGAGCTAGTGCGAGAGCATAACGAGCCATCAGGCGAAATGCCATTTCTAGTCATTATCATTGACGAGCTAGCTGACTTAATGATGGTTGCTCCAGGTGAAGTAGAAGAATATATCTGTCGAATTGCTCAAAAAGCACGTGCATGTGGAATTCATTTATTATTAGCGACACAGCGTCCATCGGTTGATGTTATAACAGGATTAATTAAGGCAAACGTTCCAACTAGAATTGCTTTCTCTGTATCTTCTCAAATTGATTCACGGACAATCGTTGATTCAAGTGGGGCTGAAAAACTTCTCGGTAAAGGTGACATGCTGTTCCTCGAAAATGGTTCTTCAAAACCAGTCCGACTACAAGGGAATTTTGTTTCGGATGGAGAGATTGAAGCAGCAGTTGAGTTTGTGAAAGCACAGCAAAAGCCAGAATATTTATTTGAACAACAAGAACTAATTTCAAAGTCTGCTTTCATTCAAGAGGAAGACGACCTATTTGTTGAAGCATGTGAATTTGTAATTGATCACGGCGGTGCCTCGTCATCTAGTCTGCAACGAAGATTTAGAATTGGGTATAATCGTGCTGCACGACTCATTGAAATGATGGAGGATCAAGGAATTGTTTCACAGCAAAAAGGAAGCAAGCCGCGTGATGTGCTAGTTACGGAAGAGCAACTTCTAGAGATACAGGACACGAAATCGATGCCTACCTATTAAATTTGAGTAATTTCTTCTATTTCGTTAAAATATAACTAAAAACAGAGTGGGATTTTCGGGTACTTACGTAGGCAATTGTTTAGACTATGGTCTAAAGGTGAATAGGGGTCTTAAGATGAAAGAGATAGAATTAAAGCTACAAGGAAAGATCAAGCGGCTGACAAACCGGACATTTAAATTTGATGATCGAATTAAGGACGGCTGGTTTTCAGCTGTTTATTTTCTTAAAACGAAAGAGATTGTAAAAAAATATAAGCCTGATAATATAGTGACCATGCAGTTTTTTCAAAAGCAACATGGCGTTATCTGTGGGACAGATGAGGTTATCGCCTTGATTAAATCGTTCTCAGACAATCCTGAGGAACTAGAGATTTATTCCTTAAAGGATGGCGACAAAATTAGTCCATTTGAAACGGTACTTACCATTAAGGGACCTTACCAAAACTTTGGGTATTTAGAAGGTCTGATTGACGGAATTTTAGCAAGACGCACCTCCGTTTCTACCAACGTTTATAACGTCATGAAGGCTGCAGCCATTAGTGGAATTCAAAAGCCCATTGTCTTTATGGGAGACCGTGATGACCATTTCACTCAACAAGCGGGTGATGGATATGCGGCATACATTGGAGGTTCACAAGCACAGGCCACACATGCCATGAATGAATGGTGGGGTAAAAAAGGTATGGGAACAATGCCTCATGCCCTAATTCAATTGTTTAATGGAGATCTTGTAGCAGCAGCAAAGGCGTACCATGAAATGTTTCCTGAAGACGAGCTAATTGTTTTAGTTGATTACAATAATGATGTGATAACAGATGCACTTAAGGTAGCAAATGAATTTGAAAAAAAGTTAAAAGCAGTCCGAATAGATACTTCTAGAACGATGATTGACCAATACTTTGTTAGGAATCCTGAAGTTCTTGGCACATTCGATCCTAGAGGAGTCAACCCACCTTTAATTTTTGCTTTAAGGAATGCACTTGATCAAGAAGGCTTTGGACATGTAAAGATTGTGGCTAGCGGTGGATTCAATGAAGAGCGTATACAAGAATTCGAAGAACAGCAGGTTCCTGTTGATATGTATGGTGTCGGAAGTAGCCTACTCCGAATCACTATGGGCTTTACTGGAGACAATGTTGAATTAAATGATGAGTCCGAAGCTAAGGCAGGGCGTCGTTTAAGACCTAATCCAAGATTAGAACAAGTGGATTGAAAGTTTAATAATAGTGAATTAGAAATTTAAATATTATGGTAAAAATTACCTATTTTCCGTAATAATCGTTTACATTTTACGCCCATCCACTTATACTACTAATTGTAAGGAAAATTCAGAAAAAAGTGAAGGTTTTTGAAATGAGTAAGTTTAATTCACAATCTCAAAATGTATTGGAATTGATTAAGGGATTAAAGCTTGAACATGAAGAAAAACACATTACTTTAAATTCGGAAGATATGACTGCAGCTGTCTATCCATATGATTTTTATTCTGAACCAACTTTCCATCGACATAATTGTGATCAAATTTTTTTCGTCCTCGAAGGAGAAGGTGTTTTTATTCTAAAGGATGATGAAGGAACAGTTGAAGAATTTGATGTTAAATTAGGATCACACTTTGTAGTACCAAAGGATGTATGGCACGGAATGTACTGTAGAAATGAGACAAGAGCAGTGACCCTACAGGGTGAATAGTAGAACTATAACAACAGAAAAAATAGGGGCATAGATACATAGGTATAGAATTTTCTTTATATACCTTACCTTATAGATAGAAAAACGCTGAGTTTTCCCAGCTTTTTTTCTTCTTGTAGAGCGGAATTTTAATTTATTTTATGTTTACCCATTGATAAGTGAGGTGATTGTTGATGAAAAAAATTAAAGTATTAGCATTTCTCATTGCTTTTTGCCTATTCTTGATTGGGATCTCACTATATCATAATCTCCAGCTTGAGAAATCCTTACCTAGCAACGGATGGAGTAGATCGATAACATTTCCTGAATCTGTCGGAATGAGTCCTTCTTTTACATACCAGGATGGTAATGAATATCACATTTATAACCACGACAAAGAGAAAATCATACATTTTATTGTAGATGATAAACTTGAAATTAAAAACATAATAAAAATACCTATTCAACTTCCTGCATTAGCACCCTTTTGGGCAAAAGGAGAACAGATCATTTTTTATCGAAATAGTGAGATTATATATTTTGATGGTGAAAAAGAGAAACTACTATTTAAAGATGTTGAAGGAATGGCTGCAAACGAGAAAAATATTGTTTATTGGGATAATGACGAGTTATTTTCAATTGACTTAAAAACGTTAAAGAATACCTCATTAGGCAAAAGTAATTATAAAATAGATAACGTAATATTGAATAACGAGACATCTTCTTTCTTGGTCACATCAGATCGAGCATCAATTAACTTAAGAGTTACAATATTTCAAAAAATAAACGGATCCTATCAACCAACAGAAGTAGCTACAATTTCAGAGGCGGGAGTTGAAGAGGTAACTGGGTTTAGTTTTATAGAGAAAAACGATGAACTAAGTATAATGTATACCACTTTCAGTACAGCACAGCATAAACTAAATTATCGGGCATACTTCACTAAAGTCTCAATGGTTAATGACGTTGTAAAGGCTAATTTTGAAGAGATGCTATTTTATGATGAAAAATCAAATGAAAGATTAAGAAAACCTAGATTTGTTGTCATGTTCTTGAAAGAAAACAAGCCAACTATCCTATTTTCTTCTGAAGGTTTTACAATTGGAAAACGGAGAGCTATAAATATTTACGAATCTGTTCAGAAAGATGAAAAATGGATAGCAAACCGAAGAGACACTGGTGCAGGTGTGTCTGTCCAACCAGTCTACCTTCACGATGGTGCCATTCTTTGGCTAGATTATTCCGCAAAGATTTACACGCTTAAAGGAGCTTCAACAAATCCAGAAACTATTGAAAAAAGCAGGATGGTTACTTCCGATGATTGGATTAATTCATTGTCCTATAGCCTTTCAGGGATCTTTACAGGTTTACTACTACTATTCATAGGGTTATTATGGATAATAGTTCCTGCGATTTTTTTACTTATTGTTAGCTTTATAAATAGTGAACTAATAGAAAAAGGGACCAAATGGGTTGAATGGACGAGTATCGGTTTATATGTTGGAACCCAATTATTGTTTAGTCAGAGAGTGTTTAATCAATCAGTATATTCTTTTGCACCAGATTATTTGACCTTTCCAGGTAGCTTTATTATAATTCCATTGATTTTAGCTTTGATTGCCTATTATTTTACTAGAATGAGTTATAATGAAGAATGGGGAATGCTCCGTAAAATATTTAATTTTATTGGGCTGGACATATTGTTCTTGCTACTTTTAGTAGGACCTTATACCTTATAACTCGACTTTGAAAGTTTTAGTTAGAATTTAAATATATTATTTAGAAAGGGTACCAATAAGATGGTTACCCTTTTTTCAATATCTTCCTCATTTTTTGAAAATCTGAATTACCTCTAGAGCTTATTACTTTTAATGAATGTGCAATTAATTTAAATTTTTGCTACTTTTAGGGTGGATGTTTTAAACGAAAAATAATGATATAATATGGATGTATTTTTTACATACGACCATGACACGGATAATGGACAATCTCATAAACTAGATGTTCGTCATATACTGTCTTACAGTTATACCGCTCTCATTGATTCAATATTGGAGGTTCTTATATGACAGTTTACCACTTTGTAGGAATTAAAGGGTCTGGAATGAGTCCTTTAGCACAAATTCTTCATGATATGAATTACCAGGTGCAAGGTTCGGACATTGAGAAATATTTTTTTACACAAGCAGCATTAGAAGAGCGTGAAATTCAAATCCTACCGTTTAACCGTGAAAATATACAACCACCTATGACCGTGATTGCAGGAAATGCGTTTCCCGATACACATGAAGAAATAGTTGAAGCTAGTAGGAAAGAGATTCCAGTCATACGATATCATAAGTTCCTCGGGGAATTCATGAAAAAATTCACAAGTGTGGCCGTTACCGGAGCACATGGTAAGACGTCTACAACTGGTTTACTAGCCCACGTTATATCTGGTTCTTTTCCAACATCCTATTTAATTGGAGATGGAACGGGAAAAGGAGCATTAAATAGTGAATATTTCGTGTTTGAAGCATGTGAATATCGCAGACACTTTTTATCGTATTATCCTGACTATGCCATCATGACGAACATTGACTTTGATCATCCTGATTATTATGAAGATATAGATGATGTATTTGAGGCCTTTCAGCAAAAAGCCTTACAGGTTCAAAAAGGAATTATTGCTTGTGGGGATGACGAGTATTTACAAAAGATCCAAGCTAAAGTTCCAGTGATGTTTTATGGATTTGGAGAGCACAATGATTTTCAAGCTAGAAACGTTGTGAAATCAACCTCGGGCACATCGTTTGATGTGTTTGTTCGTAACACGTACTATGCATCCTTTGAAATTCCTACCTATGGTGACCACAATGTCCTAAATTCATTAGCTGTCATTGCACTATGTCACTACGAAAACATACCAGCAGAGGTCATTTCTGATCAATTGAAGACCCACAAAGGTGTGAAACGTCGTTTTACCGAGAAAACGATTGGGAATCAGACATTAATTGACGATTATGCACATCATCCGACCGAAATAAAAGTAACATTAGAGGCAGCACATCAAAAATACCCAACACGAGAGATTATTGCTATCTTCCAGCCTCACACCTTTTCTAGAACACAAACATTTTTACAAGAATTTGCTGATAGTTTAAAGCTCGCAGATAAAGTATATCTGTGTGATATCTTTGGTTCTGCAAGAGAAGAACAAGGTGAGTTAACTATTGGGCATCTTCAGGAAAAGATTGAAAATTCCAGTATTATTTCAGAGGATCATGTAGAAATTCTGAGTCAACATAAAAATGCGGTTCTCATATTTATGGGAGCAGGAGATATTCAAAAATTCCAAAATGCGTATGAAAATATACAGGTTTAATAAAAGGCTTACAATCCGTGGATTGTAAGCCTTTTTAAAAAGATAAGAAAGTATAAGTATTTTCAAACAGGGTCTATGTCTAGCTCCAGCGCCTAGCCCCCCCGAGGTCAAATAACCTGAAGTAAATAAAAATGGAAGATCACCCTTTTTTGCTTCTGGTTATTTGCTATGCCTGGTCAAAACAAGTCGCTTGCGCTTTCCCTTACTTATTTTAAATTCTCAGGATTCAACACTTCTAACTCAGGAATGACAAATCGCCCATCCTTACGAATTAATACGTCATCAAAGTAGATTTCTCCCCCGCCATATTCAGGGCGTTGGATGTTCACCATATCCCAGTGAATGTTTGAGTTGTTGCCATTCCAAGCCTCATCATATGCTTGACCAGGTGTAAAGTGAAAACTTCCATCGATTTTTTCGTCGAATAAAATATCTTGCATTGGTTGTAGGATATACGGATTTACTCCGATTGCAAATTCCCCGATATAACGAGCTCCCTCGTCTGTGTCGAAAATTTTATTGATACGCTCAGTATCATTTGCTGTCGCTTCAACAATCTTCCCATCCTTAAATGTAAGCTTTACATTTTCAAACGTAAACCCGTTGTATGGTGAAGGTGTGTTATAAGTAATAACCCCGTTCACTGAGTCTCTAACAGGTGCTGAAAAAACTTCTCCGTCTGGAATATTAAGTTCCCCCGCACATTTAATTGCAGGGATATCCTTTATGGAGAAAGATAGGTCAGTTCCAGGTCCTGTGATACGAACTTTGTCTGTCTTGTTCATAATCGTAACAAGACTATCCATTGCCTCGCTCATTTTTCCATAATCTAAATTACACACGTCAAAGTAGAAATCCTCAAACGCTTCTGTACTCATTTTAGCAAGCTGTGCCATGGATTCAGTTGGGTATCTGAGCACGACCCATTTAGTTTTAGGAACACGGATATCACGATGCACTTTTTGTCCGATCGTTCGGCCATGTATAGCCACTTGGTCACTTGGTACATCCGATTGTTCAGAAATATTGTCCCCAGCACGAAGTCCAATATAAGCATCCATTTCACTCATAACATTGGCTTCGAATTTAGCAATCATCTCATATTGCTCTTCTTTTGCACCAATTAATAGTGCACGGTCTACGGTTTGATCTTTGATTGAAACAAATGGATAACCGCCAGCCGCGTAAGCTTCTTTTACTAATGCGGTTACGAGCTCTTTTTGTAATCCGAAGTTCTCAATTAGTACCTTTTCACCTTTTTGTAGCTTACATGAATAGTTAATTAAATTTTTCGCAAGTGTATCAATTCTAGGATCTTTCATTTTATCTCTCCTCTATGTAAAACTTTCCTACAATCATATTGTAACCGATTTCTTTTGAAAATGCTTTTAAGACAATCGGAAAGATATTTATGAAAAAAATGACATTCGAGCAGGAATATGTTATTAGTAATAGAAGGGATATAGGTAGTCGATTCTATCTTCAAACATATTGAGATTAGATGTTTCAATTATATTTTCGATGGGTAAAGATAGAATAGACAAGACAACTAGTTACAAAGTAGGAGGTAACCTTTACGTGTGGATTAATTTGCTTTATGTTAGTGCGTTAATAATTGCAATTGCTTTTTTTATTTTAGTGATTTATGTTTCCAAGACGTTGACCTCACTTCAGGGAACAATAACCCAGATGTCAGGTACTGTTTCTGATCTCGAAAAACAAATGAGAGGAATCACGACTGAGACAACTGAACTTCTATCAAGAACTAATAAGCTAGCAGATGATATTCAGCAAAAGTCAGAATCCTTGAATACAGTTGTGCTTGCTGTTAAAGAAATAGGGGAAACGGTTCAACGATTTAATACATCAATTAGAAATGTATCACAGGCTATTACTCACAAGGCTGAATTAAATACTGAAAAAGTAACACAGGCCTTGCAATGGGGCAATGCAGCCATGGATGTATGGGATAAATGGAAGCAGAAAAGGAATCAAAAAACGGGTCAAAATACGACAATACTAAAAAGGGAAAATGAGGGAGGATGAAGATGATGGCAAAAAATAAAAACGGATCAGGTTTCTTTTCAGGAGCTCTTATTGGAGGATTAATCGGGGCACTAGTTGCTCTATTCTTAGCACCTAAAACAGGAAGTGAATTAAGAAATGACTTGAACGAGAAAGCAACGGCTGCAAAGAATAGATCAACAGAGCTTAAAAATACTGCTGTTGAAAAAGGTATTGTGCTAGCAGAGTATGCTAAAGAAAAATCAGCTGCCCTTTCTCAAGTGGTGCAAGAACAGTCTTCACACTTAGTAGATAAGGTCAAGCAATCTTCAGACCAAAATGATGAGGAAACGAATCGTGTACAAGAAGATACACTGGAGTTAGCAAAAGAAGGAAATGATGAAGTCGAAGGACTTTTAGTGGATGCTGTAAAGACAAATGAAGTGGTTCAAGAGGAGATTAAGGAAGAGGTAGGATTCAAAAAGTAAATCATAATTGGTATTCTTCCAAAAGGTGAAGTGTCATGACTGCTTCTCCTTATTTATTCAAAATCTTGGAGGCCAAATAATGAAAATTCGGGTATCGAGAATTGAGGACTTTAATCAAGTTGTCAAAACAATGAGCGAATTCTTACTTATCAAACATAGCTTATCTTGCCCTATTAGCACTTCGGCTTTTGAAGAATATGAAAAATTTGTTGAGGAAAGTCCGGAGACTCCAACGTATTATTTATTTGTGCAAGACGATCGTCCACTTTCGAACTATGTGGCAGAAACCTATTCGATCAAGCATGAATCTCCACAAGCCTTATTGTTTAGAGGTGGTCAAGTCGTCTGGAATGCATCACATTGGAATATAACGTATCGTTCACTTTCAGCTGCATATATTAAATAACAATTCTAACCCTAATATACATTCTATTATAGCGATTATATTTTAGAATGTTTCATAAAAACAGCTCCCATTTCAAAAAAAGAAATAGGAGCTGTTTTCTATAAACTGTAACCAAAATCACTTTACTTACTTTGTTATATTTACGTAAGCTTGCATTGAATTATAATTATAACCATGTACTATTACGTAGTAATTTCCTTTATTTAGTACTTTGAAGAAATTAATGAGTATACCTCATCTCCACCGTCATCATCACTTGCAATAAGATTAAAGTCATGATCATATAATTTAAGATAAGTGTCAGCTGATGTCGTCCCATATTTTAAAGTTTTTATATTGTAGTATGCTGCAGAATCAACAGTTAATCTATAAACTTGATAGTCTCCTGTACCTAGGTAACCAGTACTATAACTGTTTCCTGTATAAGCTTCAATATATTCTTGCTTGTATCTAAACATAGAATTGTAGTCTTTGTATCCCAGTAATATGGTTCCGCTGTCATGAAACCCTTACCATTAGCTGGTATTCCAGTAGATGGACCATAATTGTTAAAAAGTACTTCTGCTTCTATGGCTTCATTTGCATCAATATTAAGGTTAGATAATGCAGCAGAATTCCACTTGAAGTTAACAGAAACCTCTCTTGTGGTAGATATGGAAGTATTACTAAGCATTTTTGTTTTAGCAGTAGTATAATACGGTAACCAGCTATAAACACTATCAGAACCATTAAAACGATATGCTTGTTTTAAACGATCTTGACCATCACCACATTTAGGATTCGTTGCAGTTGGATTACATTGCCCTGAATTATAATTACCACCACCAACAGCTGCAGCAGTTATAACTTTTTCCAACTCTTTTTTCTCCTGCTCTTCGAATTCTTCTTTTGTTAATGAAGATTCTACAACTGGCTCAACAGTATACTCTTGTTGAAGATTCTCTTTTCTTTCCTTATTGGCCTTCTCTTTTTACTCCTTAAGTACATTAAGTAATTCTTGTCTTTCCTTTTTATTAACTTTTTTAACTTGAGATCTTTTTTCTTAGACTTCAGCTCATTTTCATATCTATCAATTTTCTCTTTTTCGTCTTCAAAGATAAATAATTCTATAGTTAAAGTTTCAATAGAGAAAGCTGTATTGTGTTGCTGGTTAAGTTCCTCAACTCGGTTGACTATTTCATTTTCAAAACTAGAAATAAATTCCTGTGTTTGAAGTTTTTCTGGATTTAAGAATCCGAAACTAACTTGATTATTATTTGAGTCTTGATATGTACCTCGTACCTCAGTTAACAATACATCATGAGATAAGAGCTCTGAAAACTCTATAAATCTCAAACCACTATCAATAGACACGTATAATTTTTTTCCTTTATACTATTATTTCTTTAGCAGTTTGGATAAATAATGGTGGGAAGAGTGTTCCTTATGTATAAAATATTTGCCTATTATCTCTTCAAGAGGTGTTGAAAGTGTATCCTCTAAATAGGAAATTAGGTAGACACCGCCAATTCGCTGATATCCAGATGCGGGCTAAAGGAGGGACAGTTCCCGAGAAAAGTACTATTATGGCCGAAGTCTTTTCATGTTACTGCCATAGATAGCCCTTGTGATTTGCCGATTTATCCAAGGATGTATCGAGCTAGTAAACATGACTCCGTCCTGTTTGTTAGTACATTTCATGATCTACAGCATTGGTACAAAAATTGGAAGATTGGTGAATGTATACTAGATTCAGCCCTTTGACGCCACTCCCATCTATGAAATGTTAGATCAATGATGTCTCTGCCATCATTGATCTAACTTCAAGGCGGTCAAAACAATTTCACCATAAAGAAATGGAATTTAGTTTTAATAGATCATCTGTCCCACTGGGCGCCAGATGATCCATTGGGGGTTTAATCAGAAAACTTATCGTAGGAAATGTAGTTGTCTAGCTGTAGTTGGTAAATGGGAGTGTCCAAATCTGAGTTCTGATTCTACATATGTTCGAACTTTTTTACAGTGACTAAGGATAGCCGTCGTCTAATTACACGAGTGATACGTGAGAGTAAGGAATGGTACAAGCGTTATACTTTACGAACTGGAGTCGAGCGTTGTATCAAATGTCAAAGTTGTTATCGTTTAAAGGATTCAAGGGTCGTAGTTCTAGACATTGGAATATTTGAAGTTATATCATCGGCATGTGTAAAGCATTATGATGAGTGGATTAAAGTAGTAGAGAAACTAAACTTTTCAAGCTTTAACCTAATTATTAAATCACCACTATCATAATAAAATACAATTTTTAAAAAAACATCATGTGCTACTTTTATGATAGTAACTTTGAAAATTCCAATTGTCTCTCAAGAATCCAGCTTTCATCCCCCCATAAGACTCAGATTTAGCTATTTAATTTCCGAGTTTCTATATAAAGATAATAGAACAAGCCAAATTTGATGCCATGGATACAAACAAAGTCATAGTGAAGTGGAGAAAAAGGAAAAAACCCACTATATGAAGTAGGTTTTTTCGGTACTTTTAACGGTCAAACACTACATCTAATTTATCACCCGTAACTAGCGGCTCATGGAAGGTAACTGCTTCTTCGTTTCGCAGCAACTTAAACCCTTTGATCCCAGTTGTTGGAATGGTTAAATCAATAAATCTAAACAAATCCTGAAAGATAAATGGTTCCACTTTTTTCTCGATCGTTTGAAGAGAATCCCCATGCTCAATTTTCATAGACTCTTGTAAGGTTTCACCGTTCCTAACAAATTCCACGTGACTTCGGGTCAAAAGTATTTTTTCCCTTCTGAAAAAGATAGGGATAGAATCATGTAGTGAAATTTGTAGATGAATAGCCAACTCCTGCACTGTTGGGTTATTAGGGTCTATAGTCGTAATTTGGTCTCCATTTTCAAAGGAGGAGCTAACTTGTACCTCAGCTCCGTTCTTTAAAATTCTACCACTACAATGAGAAAGTGAAATGGATCTCCCATTTAATTGAAACTGAAATGGTTTTATCACTTGTAAAAGCTTCTCTCGTTTAACCTCAAGTAGTAATTGTTCAATGGTTTCAGGAAAATGATAGGTAATACAGTCATGATCCAATAAAACTTCTTCACCTGAAACCACTGAATTATTTCTTAATATAGTGGCTCTTACTTCTAAGTCTGTCCCGTTTATAGTCACGTTCTTTACAGGTGCTTCATCCAGCAATTCATTTATTTTTACGATCGGTGGAAGCCCGTCTGTTCCTTTTTCTACAAACACTCGATCCCCATTATGAACCACCTCATCAAGCGTACACGGTTCTCCGTTCTTTAAAAGCTTTGGAGTGAGTCCATGGTTCCCTGGTAACGTATAGTCCTGGTCGTTTACCTTAATCATAATCGCCAAACCAGGTCTACCATATAATTTATTTAATTTAATACCAGAAGCGAGCAAGGAATCTCCGACAGTTAGTTGCTTCATATCAAATAATCGAATAGGTCTCTCGTTTACATAGACCGTTAAATATTGAACGGGACTTCGATTAGCGGCAATGGCTATTCCAATCGGAGTTACAAGCTCAGGCCCTTTTTGAAAATGCTCGGGCAGCTGTAGGTTTTGGATCGCATCAATCCCTCTAATGGCCACTCGATTTTCAGGGAGCTCTAACATATTTGCAATTCGTTTTGGGAGCTCAGGAGTTAAACTCCCACCCCCAACTAACATAACAGCTTTAGGTGGCTTTTTGTTAAGTCGAAGGATCTCTTGACAGATAGAATTGGCAAGTAGATTAATACTGTCTGAAATTTGATGGATAACTGTTTCTTTGGAAATTTTACTTTCAAAACCAAGAATGTCTTGAATGGTGATTGATTCCTGTGTATGTAAATCTCTTTTGGCTATTTCAGCAAGAGGAAAGTCTAGTAAGTATTCATCACTTATCGCCTCTGTGATCTCATCACCAGCTACAGGAACCATTCCATAAGCGACAACTGTCCCTTCATCGGTAATGGCAATATCAGAGGTCCCTGCCCCAATATCAACAAGTGCGACGTTTAATCGTCTCATAGAAGGAGGGATGAGGACATTGATTGCTGCAATTGGCTCTAGAGTCAAGGCCTCCATTTCTAGCCCTGAACGCTGAAGAGCTGCAAGTAAGGATTCAACAACAAGTCTAGGCAAAAAAGTTGCGATAATCTCTACAGAGGCCTGTCCGCCTTGCTGATCCATTAAATTCCCTATTTCTTCACCGTCTAGTTGGTAATGCATAACCGAATAACCGACACAATAATAGTGATGACTATGTTCTTCATCATGTTTAGTCGCAAGAGCAAATTGTGCTTGTTGGACAGCACTCAATTCTAAGTGAAGAATATCCTCCTTAAAGATCATCGGTTTTTGTTTAATATCTATTGTAACCTTTGCCTTTTCGGTCTTTAATGCACGGCCAGCTGCTGCTACACAAACTTTTTGTAAGGTCCCATGCTTTGCTTCAAGCTGAGTTTTTATTTCAGTGATTACTTTGGATACTAAAAGAACATCATGAATTTGTCCATCAACCATTGAACGTTCTGAATGTTCAATGGAAAGAATATCAATAACTTGATACATACCATCCACTACTTTAATTATGAGTCCAACAACAGACCTCGTCCCAATATCGAGTGCGAAGATTGTAGATTGATCTTGCATGATGCTTCACCTTCTTTATCAAAAATGCACAATATGCTTTATCACTTAAAAGCGTTTAACTACTGAAGTAAAAAATCGTGACATCCAATTTTATATCGTTTATAATAAACACTAATTACTAGAAATGTACCATACTTTAAAGATTTGTTAAACAAATAGAGAGGAATGAGAGAGATGAGTAATGCCGAGCTAGGAACATTGAGATCACAGTTGGATGATGTAAATGTAAAGCTATTATCCCTTTTAAATGAGCGTGCCCAAATTGTAAAAGATATTGGTAAAGTAAAAGAAACCCAGGGTGTAAACCGCTTTGATCCTGTTCGTGAGAGATATATGCTTGACATGATTGCCAAACAAAATGAAGGTCCTTTCGAAACGTCTACGTTACAACACTTATTTAAGGAAATTTTTAAGGCAGGTCTTGAGCTTCAAGAGAATGATCACAGTAAAGCACTATTAGTTTCTAGAAAGAAAAAGCCTGAAAATACAATCGTTAACGTTAAAGGTGAATTAATAGGAGACGGAAATGCTCACTTTATTTTCGGTCCTTGTGCTGTTGAGAGTTACGAGCAAACAGCTAAAGTAGCAGAGGCTGTGAAGAGTCGCGGCTTAAAGCTACTAAGAGGTGGAGCATTTAAACCTAGGACCTCTCCATATGATTTCCAAGGTCTAGGTATAGAGGGCTTGAAAATTTTAAAGAGGGTTGCGACAGAGTATGACTTAGCTGTCATTAGTGAAATTACGAATCCTAATGATATTGAAGAGGCACTAGATTATATTGATGTTATTCAAATTGGTGCACGTAATATGCAAAACTTTGAATTACTAAAAGCCGTTGGATCTGTTAATAAGCCTGTGCTTCTAAAAAGAGGAATAGCAGCAACTATTGAAGAGTTTATTAATGCAGCAGAATATATTATCTCAAAAGGTAACGGTCAAATTATCCTTTGTGAACGAGGAATTCGAACGTATGAGAGAGCGACCCGTAATACACTTGATATCTCTGCGGTTCCTATTTTAAAGCAAGAAACGCACTTACCTGTTTTCGTTGATGTAACTCACTCAACGGGTAGACGTGACTTATTACTTCCTGCTGCCAAAGCAGCTCTCGCTATCGGTGCAGATGGAGTTATGGCAGAGGTACATCCAGACCCGGCAGTTGCTCTATCGGATTCTGCTCAGCAAATGGACATTGATCAGTTTAACCATTTCTTAAATGAGTTGCAGGCTTTTCATGGAGTAAAAACAAAAGCATAGTAAAAAAACCTTCCACATATATCCGAGTGGAAGGTTTTTTGTAGTTGCTGCTACTATTTTGTGAATTGTATAGGGAAAACTTAGTAAAAAGTATGTAAATGCGTTGCGGATGCTTGACCAGTATCGTATCATTAAAAACATACAAAACTCTACATATTAAGGTTTTAACTGACATATAAAAGGGGAATTTGTTCTAAAGAAGGAGGAAGCATCTTGACCATTACGATATATGATGTCGCAAGAGAGGCAAACGTTTCCATGGCTACAGTGTCACGAGTAGTGAACGGAAATCCAAATGTTAAACCGTCAACTAGAAAAAAGGTTTCAGAAGCCATTGATCGATTAGGATATCGTCCAAATGCTGTTGCACGAGGACTTGCCAGTAAAAAAACAACAACAGTTGGTGTGATTATCCCTGATATCGCGAGTATCTTTTTTGCAGAATTAGCTCGTGGGATTGATGATATAGCCACAATGTACAAATACAACATTATCTTAAGTAATTCTGATCAAAACAAAGAAAAGGAATTTCATTTACTCAACACGATGCTTGGTAAACAAGTAGATGGAATTGTTTTTATGGGTGGCAATATTACAGAAGCACATGTTGAGGAATTTAAAAAATCCCCGGTTCCTATCGTGTTAGCTGCAACAATAGAAAGAAGTCAACAAATACCAACAGTCAATATTGATTATAAACAGGCAGCATTTGACGCAGTAATTGGATTACTTGAAAAAGGTCATACGGAAGTGGCCTTCGTGTCTGGACCTCTTCATGATTTAATCAATCTAGAGGAAAAGCTAGAGGGGTATCGTAAGGCGCTGACAAGTAAGGGAATTGAATATTGCGAAGAGTTTGTAGTAGAAGGTGATTATTCTTATGATTCTGGCATAGAGGCTTATGAAAAATTGAGTGAATTACCTAAACTTCCTTCTGCCGTGTTTGTTGCGACAGATGAAATGGCGCTTGGTGTCATTCATGGTGCACAGGATGCAGGGAAGTCTATCCCTAACGACCTAGAGATCATCGGATTTGATAATACACGACTCGCAACGATGGTTCGCCCTCAGCTAACGACTGTTGTTCAACCAATGTATGATATTGGAGCGGTGGCAATGAGATTATTGACAAAATTAATGAATAAAGAAAAGGTAGAGGATCATATTGTGGTCTTGCCACATCGGATTGAGTATCGGAATTCTACTAAATAGTGTAAAAAGGCTCTTAATCGTAAGATTAGGAGCCTTTATTTAGGTTGTTCTATCCTGAAATCGGCGTTTTCACTGAAGAATGAAAGAAAAGTATTGTATAATATCCATTTATAGGTAATTACTTCTATTGTATAAGTGATTATTGAAATATATCGGCGATTATCTGATTATATCAGCGATTATTGAAATATATCGGCGATTATCTGATTATATCAGCGATTACCTGTATATATCCAATATATCCAAATAACATGCTAAAAACTTCACCCTCCTTTTTGTGAACGAAACTAATCTACTATGTTGAAAAAGAAAAAGACCTTCAATTTGAAGATCCTTGCCTACTTGTTCAATACTATTTAGAGCGTTAATCTGATTTTATCGGATTCAATGCCTTTTTTACAGTTAGCCTGTTTTTCTCCGTAATTTCTGCTCTTCTCGGAATCGGTTCGACTAAATCTGGAGCGTCAAACCAAGTACTAGGTAGTGGAGTTGATGCTTTCTCTTGCCATGCTTGCTTCCATTGCTCCGGTATCTCCTCAGAATATACTCTTGACTGCTCAATCATTTCAAGCCATACCATTCCCCATGCACGTGGCACCACTCGCCATAAGTCATAGCCACCACCACCTACTGCAATCCATCTCCCTTTACAATATTGATGAGCAATCTTGTGAGCAAGTCTCGGAATAGATTCATAGATCTTCATTGAACAGGATAAATGAGTCAGAGGATCAAGGTGGTGGGCATCAGCACCGTTCTGGGTAATAATAATATCTGGCTTGAAAAACTCAGCAATTTCGACCAAAGCCTTTTCATAGGCATGTAAAAAAGAATCATCCTCGGTGAACGCATCAAGCGGGACGTTAAATGCATAGCCATACCCTTCACCATAACCTCTTTCATACACACTGCCTGTCCCAGGGAACAAATACCTACCCGTTTCATGAATTGATAGAGTGCAGACAGTGGGATCATCATAAAACGCATATTGTACTCCGTCCCCATGGTGGGCATCTGTATCAACATATAAAACCTTTAGCTGATACTTCTTTTGCATATATTTAATAGCTACTGCGATATCATTGTATACGCAAAAACCAGATGCTTTACCCCTAAAACCGTGGTGTAAGCCACCACCTAAATGAAGGGCATGCTCAAATTGGCCTGACATGACTGCGTCAACAGCAGCTAAAGTACCTCCCACAAGACGGGCACTTGCTACATGCATGTTTGGGAAAATAGGTGTATCTTCAGTCCCAATCCCATAAGATGCTGATTTTTCAGGAGCTAGAATGCCGTTACTTGCATCCTTTAAAGCTTGAATGTAATCTACATCGTGAAAAAGAGCGAGCTCTTCATCAGTCGCAATTCTTGATTCTTTCATTCGAGAAGAAGGAAGCATATTGACTGATTGAAGGAGTTCCTTTGTAAGAGTAACTCGCACTTGATTAAAAGGATGATTCTCGTTGAACTTATACTCTTGGACATCGTCTGAGTAAATAAAAACAGCCTCATTCTTCATTGATAGCACCTGGTACCCTTGGCCAAAGGACATCATATTTCTTTGTTTTAAGATCGTGTATTAAAGGTAGGGGATTCATAGTCTGGACACGGAACACGAGTGTTTTATGAGATTCATCCTTTGAAGGGTAGACTAATACACTTAAAATATTTACACTCCGTTCTTTAATAACTGAAGCTACCTCTGATAGCATTCCAGCTATATTTGGGACACGAATCTCGATTTGTGAACCAGGCTGATGGGCACCGGTTAATTGAACAAACGTATGTAGCATATCTGTTTCAGTGATAATTCCGACTAATCTTTCGCCGTCCACGATTGGGAGACAGCCGATCTTATGCTCATAGAAAATAGCAGAAGCTTCTTCTACAAAATCTAAAGGATGGCCTGTAATGACATTTTTGTTCATTACATCCTGTATTACGGTTCTATTTTCATCACCACTAGCTAAAAAATGATTATAGATATCTGAGCGAGTAACGAGTCCGATTACCAATTGGTTCATGTCTACAACTGGTAAATGTCGTATCCCATTCTCATACATGAGCAATTTTGCTCGCCCCAACGAATCAGTAGGAGATAAAGTGATGACATTCTTTTTCATAATTTCTTCAATCACCATTTAGAGTTCCCTCCTTAAAAAAACTACTATTTACAGTAAGAACCTTCATTCAACTAATACATAAAACGATGTCGGAATCTCAGTCGGTCGAACTGCTGAATTGAATCACTGCTGACTCTATCCCCAATCCGAACCATCAAGCAATTGGCAGGATGAGAGCTGATTTCTGGATCATCAGTTGCAAACCATATCAGTCCACCGGCATTCATCATTTTTTCCATGACTTTTCGATATTCCCATACATTTAATCCTGTACCTTTTAAGTCCCAGTGCCAGTAATATTCTGTTGTAATGACTAAATAATCATTCATAGCATCATCCATCATCGACACTTTAAGTAGGTTTTTACCAACAGCCATTCCTCTGTATTTAGGGATTACTTCAATGGCTCCTAGTTCAATTAAGTCTTTCATATTGCCTTCTGACCAACGTTCTAATGGGTCAGGATATACATATGTAACATACCCAACTATGGTATGACGGTCTCTAGCCACAATGATTCTTCCCTCTGGCAAACCAGCTATTCCAATCAGTGCTTTATGCTGCTGCTCGGGTAAGCGAAATGAGGTCAAGTCTGGATGGAATTCATAGGATGTTATATTTTCAACGGAAATAGGTCCTTCTATAATTAAATGACCATGTCGTGTTTTTAGTTCCATTGCGTTGTATGTTTTTTTATGAAACATCTCACCACCGCCAATTTCTATAATCTATCTTCCATTATACATGAAAATAAAATATATGAAGCGTTTACATCTTTAAAAAAAGTTAATTCTAAGAGTTAGGTGAAATTTTTTAAAAATTGAGAAAAACGCCAGTTTATACTATAATAAACCTATAAAGAGATACATAAAGGGGGACAAGGGAAATGAAAACGGAAGCGCTTCCTGTAATCAAGGGGAATCACAATCTAGAAGACTACGATGAGGCATGTAAACAGTTCACCTGGGAAGAGTCAGAAAAGCATTTTACTTGGAACACTACTGGCAGAGTGAATATGGCGTATGAAGCAATCGATCGCCACGTGCTTACTTCTAGGAAAAATAAGGTTGCCTTATACTATAAAGACTCTTCTCGCTATGAAAAATATACGTATAAAGAAATGATGGAATGGTCAAATAAGGCAGGAAACGTTTTAAGACAAGCGGCTGATGTAGAAAAGGGAGACAGGGTGTTTGTTTTCATGCCACGTTCACCTGAACTGTATTTCACCGTGTTAGGGGCTATTAAGATAGGGGCTGTTGTAGGCCCATTGTTTGAAGCGTTTATGGAGTCGGCGGTAAAGGATCGTCTTCTTGATAGTGAAGCGAAAGTCATAGTGACAACACCGCAGCTTCTAGATCGTATTCCAATAGATGACTTACCAGCCCTAAAACATGTAGTGCTAGTCGGAGAAAACATAGGTGAACAAGGAAAATTCATAGATTTCAACACTCACTTAAAAAAGGCTAGTAAACATTTAGAAATAGAGTGGCTGACGAGAACAGACGGACTTATTTTGCATTACACGTCTGGTTCTACGGGTAAGCCAAAGGGTGTTTTACATGTTCAGAATGCAATGATTCAACATTATCAAACAGCAAAATGGGTCCTAGATTTAAAAGAGGAAGATATTTATTGGTGTACAGCAGACCCAGGCTGGGTAACGGGTACAGCCTATGGGATATTTGGTCCTTGGCTTGTAGGAGCATCCAACGTAGTAGTTGGTGGGCGCTTCAGTCCAGAAGCTTGGTACGAAACAATAGAGAATTTCGGTGTTACCGTTTGGTATAGTGCACCAACTGCGTTCCGTATGCTCATGGGGGCAGGCGACGAGATTGTTAGAGGCTATGATTTACGCTCTTTACGTCATATTCTAAGTGTTGGAGAACCACTGAATCCTGAGGTTATACGTTGGGGAATGAAGGTGTTTCAACATAGAATTCATGATACGTGGTGGATGACAGAAACGGGCGCTCAGTTAATTTGTAACTATCCTAGTATGCAAATTAAACCCGGTTCCATGGGAAAACCATTACCGGGGATAAAAGCAGCAATTGTAGATGACCAAGGAAATGAATTGCCACCTAATCGTATGGGGAACTTGGCTATTAAAAAGGGCTGGCCATCCATGATGCAATCAATTTGGAATAACCAAGAGAAGTTTGAATCCTATTTCATGGCTGGCGATTGGTATGTATCTGGTGATTCTGCCTATATGGATGAGGAAGGATATTTTTGGTTCCAGGGGCGTGTTGATGATGTAATCATGACATCTGGGGAACGTGTTGGGCCATTTGAAGTGGAAAGCAAGCTACTCGAGCATCCTGCGATAGCAGAAGCTGGGGTCATTGGAAAGCCGGATCCTGTTCGTGGAGAAATCATCAAGGCATTTGTTGCCTTAAGACAAGGGTACGAAGCAACAGACGAACTAAAAGAAGAAATTCGTTTATTTGTTAAGAAAGGTCTTGCTGCCCACGCTGCACCTAGAGAAATTGAATTTAAAGAAAAGCTACCTAAAACTCGTAGTGGGAAAATTATGAGGAGAGTATTAAAAGCCTGGGAATTAAATTTACCCACTGGTGATTTATCAACCATGGAAGACTAGGAACCCCCCCGATACTCATTTTATAAAGGGTTATGTTTTGAGGTGCATTTGTTCAATTTAGGGAAGGAATGCAATCTATATATTTAAACAAAAAACTCGTCATTTGTGCTCCATTTGGCGAGTTTTTTAATTTTTTTTGAGGGTAAACGCATCTTATTTTTTTATAAGAAAACCTTAATACTTTAAAAAAAATCATTGGTTAAAGGTATCTGTAGCATCTAAGGTTACCGTTCCGCGGCTATTTTTGCAGTTGACGGTTATCATATTGGAGTTTAGGTTACAACAAAATGACGTGTGCCCATTCGTACGTTATTTCTATTATCATTTTATTACTTTACCACCTATAAAGAAACCCCGATACTTATTAGTATCGGGGTTTCTGCTTACTTTTTTGAGCCTATTACTTCGAGGTATCTTTTTTCTTCATCATTTCGTCCTTATTAAACCAAAGTGGCTCTTGGTCATCCTCTTCTCCATTATAGTTAATAAGGATCTCGTCACCTGCTTTGATGTCGGTGTAAGCAAAGAAATTAAACGTGTGTTTCTCAAAGCTAATATCATATGTGCAGTTTGGTTGATAAGAGTGGTTAAAAAGCATTCCATACCCTAAGACAATCGCAGAGTGGTTAATTCCATACTCATAAACGTAATCATCAAGTACCGTTTTCTCAATCCACTTATGCTGGCTATTAGGGTAAGGAATAACGGGCGCTTCGTGTAGAAGTTCACCCTTCTTGATATCACATGTTGCGAAAACCCCTCTATTGAATTCTCCATTCGTTAGTGTAGAAGTTTTTATTTCAATCATATTCGTCACCTACTTGTTTTCTCTTTTTTTAGATTATCCTATAAAGCATTTTAACACAAAAAACCTATGACAGTATGTGTCATAGGTTTTTTGAAAAAGATTATTAATTTCCGTCGTTATTCTTTCCACCAGAAGGAGGGTTCACTGGAGGTTCACCAGGAAGCTCTGGTTCTCCAGGTAGTTCTGGCTCTGCAGGTGGTGGAGGCGGTGCTACAGGCTTTTCCTTCAACCATTCGCCCATTAACACCTGCTTGGAAGCAGCAGATTCTCTACCAGCTATGTCAACAGCCGTTACATAATAGGCAGCTATTGAAGAATTGACAGGGAATCCACCATTCTTTATTAGTTGGTCGAGTGTAATACTACCCACTTTTATAAATTTATCTGAAAAATTCTCTGCGCGATAAACTCTATATCCAATAATATCGTTGTGTGGATGTTTTGCCCATGTGAGTTTGGATGATATTCCAACCTTGTCAACAGGTGTTGGAGTAGACCCATTATCTTGGATGGTATTTTCTTCTTCTGGCACAACAACATTCTTCCAGTTTGCACCTTCTGGAATCAATTCCATTAGATCCTTAACACTTGTTAAATTATTTTCTTCAAGGAAAGATTTTTTGATCATAACTCCGTCTTGGGTAAATTCTTCTGGTGAAGAATCAAGAGCACGGTATACCTTTTCACCAATCACGATAAATTTACCTTTTTCTAAAGTGTCATCTACTTTTCTAGGTACGAATTTTGCGTTAAAGATATCTGTTTCTACCAATCCAGCCTCTGAACATAATTCAGAAGGAAGTAAGCCGGAAATCGTACAATACGATCTTCGAACAATTCCACCTGGCATCTTGAAGGTATCTTGTGACTTGATCAATTCAGGTCTAATTTCATTCGTTGCATTCATTAATTGAGCCCATAACATCTGGTTTCTTTGTGAATAAGAATAGCCCTTATATTTTGACTCTAGAGGTTTTGGTGTATCATAACCTAACCACAAACCAAACGTTACATTTGGGTTGGATGCCACAAACCAGGCATCGAGATATAATTGAGATGTCCCGGTTTTACCAGCCCAATCCGCTGAGAAATTCAACCTGGAATTGAGACCAGCAGCCGTCCCCTTATTAATAACATCCCTCATCATATCAATTGTTAAATAGGCAGTTTGTGGTGAAAATACTTCTACTTCAGAGCTTTTGTGCTCAAAAATCGTTTCGCCATCCTTAGTTACAATCTTTTCAATCAAGTAAGCATCAACAAACTTACCATCATTTGCAAGTGTTGCATATGCATTTGTATTTTCCTCAACTGTAACACCGTTTGTCATACCACCTAGTGCCATGGATTCAGTACTGAAATCAACCTCAGCTAATGAGGTAAAACCCATTTTCTCTAAATAAGTAGCAGGTCTCTGGTTGATAATCTTCATATAAGTAAGAACAGCAGGGACGTTATGCGATTTCGCTAGAGATTCTCTTACAGATACGAACCCATAATGTTTGTTACTAAAGTTGTTCGGGCTATAAGGTTCACCACCGGATTGGATAGTGAATTCCACATCAGCTAACATGCTACCTGGTTGAGATAAACCAAGCTCCATGGCAGGTGCATATACCAGCAAAGGCTTCATTGTAGAACCATTTTGACGAACAGCTTCACTACTTAGAGCATGGTTCGTTTGCTCCCTCTTATGATCACGTCCACCGACAAAACTAATAATTCTACCGGTTTTATTTTCTAAAAGAACAGCACCAACCTCGACTGGTTCCATTACTTTCTCCATCTCACCAGTTTCTAAGTTCTTCTTTTCCTCTGGTTTGTCGCTACCATAGTACTCATATTCATTTTTAATTTTCTGATGTATATCATAAATATCTTTATCAATGGTTGAATAAATTTTATAGCCATTTTGTCTTAGATTGGAATCCGCAATGGTTAAGTAGGAATTTTTTAACTCAGCATCATTATCTAAGTCTTCTTTTTCATAGCCATCCTTCAAAGCCAGTTGATTGGCAATGATTTCAGTTGCTCGTTTCTCAATTTCAGCAGTTAACCAAGGATAATTCTCAACTGGAGAAGGCTTTGAGGGCGCAAAGCTTCCTTCTAGGTCAAATGCTAGCGCATCATCGTATTGCTTCTGATCTATTTTCTTGGCACCTAGCATTCTACTTAATACGGTTTTCATTCGCTCAAAACCGGGCTCAAGATTGTTTTTCACTTCTCCCATTTGAGTGAAAGGAGTGTATCCAAAGGGACTTTGAGGAAGACCAGCAATAAAGGCAGCTTGAGCTAGGTTTAAATCAATTGCTGCGACATTAAAGATTCCCTCTGCGGCAGTTTTTACACCTGCAATGTTATCTCCTGAACTATTTCTTCCAAAAGTAGCAACATTTAAATAGGTTTCAATGATTTCATCTTTTTCAAAAAATTGCTCAAGTCGCATAGCTAGGAGGATTTCTTTTGCTTTACGATCAAAAGAAACTTCACTAGAGAGGATTTGGTTTTTTATGAGCTGCTGTGTTAGTGTACTTCCCCCCGTTTGAGACTGTGAATTTGTAACCTCTTGTAAAAGGGCACGAATGATCGCTTTTGGGACGACTCCATCATGCTCATAGAAGTATTGATCCTCTGTCGCAATGACCGCGTCGATTAGAAATGGAGATATATCCTTCAGTTCAATTTCATCACGGTATATGTCTGACCTAGGCTCTCCCAAATAAACATTGTTTGCAAAATAGAGCTCTGAGGTTTCCTCATAGTTGTAGATATCTTTTTTCATACTCTCATAACTTCTAATTGGTTCTTCTTTGACGAGAGAAGCAAAGTAACCTGCACCAACACCTCCAGCAAAGAACGTACCGAGTAAACCTATCACTAAAAAGACTAAAAATAAATTCCATATGACTTTGTAAGAAATCGAAAATACCTTTGTAGTTTTCTTGCTAAAAACTGCATCTTTAAAGGTTTGTAAGTATTCCCTTATCATAGATTTATTAATTTTCATAACACTCCCCCTAAAATCAATTACTATTATATCACATACTAATTAGACTTTTATAGGATAAGGTATACATATTATAGGAAAATTCAGCTTTTTTACTAGTATTCTGACAATGGTATGATTTGACACCATCTCCTTATCTATGGTATTAAAGGTATAAGAGTTTTTTAATCAAATATTTGAAAGCATTGATAGGAATTAGTAGTGCGTTATTCCCTGTTTTAGAGAGCTGATGGTTGGTGAAAATCAGTACAAAATAACACGTGAATTACCTCCTTGAGCATCTTCTGGCGAAAATTATAGTAGCAGAAGACGGTAAAACCGTTAATTTGTCTGAGTGGGGAGTACTTATACTTTCAACAAGGGTGGCACCGCGATTACAACTCGTCCCTTTTTTAGGGATGGGTTATTTTTATTTTTAATAAGTATAAAAAGGAGCTGTTCG
Organism: Bacillus sp. DJP31; assembly: GCF_049310945.1. Taxonomy (NCBI): domain Bacteria; kingdom Bacillati; phylum Bacillota; class Bacilli; order Caryophanales; family Bacillaceae; genus Bacillus; species Bacillus sp. DJP31. The sequence continues at coordinate 131,993 of NZ_JBMERO010000007.1, forward strand.
TCAAATGGAACTTTTAAAGGATTTGGAATTTCGTGGTTTACTTCATTCAATAACAGACCGTGAAGGACTTGAAAAAGTATTGTCAGAAGAAAGTATTAAGTTATACTGTGGATTTGATCCAACTGCGGATAGTCTTCATATCGGGAATCTATTATTAATAGTGACTTTACGAAGATTTCAACTTGCAGGCCACTTTCCTGTTGCTCTTGTTGGGGGTGCTACTGGATTAATTGGTGACCCAAGTGGAAGAACAAATGAGAGAACCTTAAATTCAAGTGATGTAGTTGTACAATTTTCAGAAAAGATTCGTTTGCAATTATCTCGATTTCTTGATTTTGAGCATTCTGTCAATCCAGCAATTATGGCAAATAACTATGATTGGATTGGGAAATTGGATGTCATTTCTTTCCTGCGAGATGTTGGGAAAAGTTTTGGCTTAAATTATATGTTGGCTAAAGATTCGGTTCAATCTCGTCTTGATGCTGGTATCTCGTTTACCGAGTTTAGCTACATGATCTTACAATCATACGATTTTCTAAAGCTATATGAAGATCAAGGTGTACGTCTTCAAATAGGTGGAAGTGATCAATGGGGAAATATCACTGCAGGACTAGAATTGATACGGAAATCTGTGGAGGATTCGAAAGCATTTGGGTTGACTAATCCTCTTGTTACAAAAGCTGATGGGACAAAGTTTGGTAAAACAGCAACCGGTACGATCTGGTTAGACCCGGAAAAGTTATCTCCATATGAATTTTACCAATTCTGGATTAATAGCGATGATCGTGATGTAATGAACTTTATCAAGTACTTTACTTTCCTTTCAAAGGAAGAAATCGAAACCATTGAAGATGTTATGCAAGAAGCCCCGGAAAAAAGAACAGCACAGAAAACGCTTGCTGAACAAGTAACAACGTTTGTTCATGGTGAAGAAGCCTTAAAACAAGCGATTCGAATCTCCGAAGCGTTATTCAGTGGAAACATCACAGATTTAACAGGTGAGGAAATTAAACAAGGGTTTAAAGATGTGCCTTCTCATGAACTGAAAAAAGAAGAAGAACCATTACTAGTGGATCTACTTGTAGAGAGCAAAATATCACCTTCTAAACGCCAAGCACGTGAAGATATTACAAACGGTGCGATATATATTAATGGTGAAAGAATTCAGGAACTAAACTATGTCCTTGTTCAGAAAGACCGAATTGAAAATGAATTTGCTGTCATTCGACGCGGGAAGAAGAAGTATTTCCTAGTTAGATTTGTATAAAAAGCAAAGCCGATTGCACCTACTACAGGGTGGCCATCGGCTTTTTTTATTAACTAAATAAGAAATCAAACAAGACACTTGTACAATCAAATGTAACTGAAATGGCATATGCTTGTTAATCGAATAATTTCGACAGGACTCCAATACTTAGGGACACCTTATGTCTTTCATGCTCCTCCATATCGGACCGACGTGTTTGATTGCAGCTCATTTATGCAATATATTTTTGGAGTTCACGGTATTTTGCTACCTAGAAACTCGCGTCAGCCATTTGAAGTGTGAATTCCCATTGCTTATAAACAGATCCAGAGTGGAGATTTGCTATTCTTTTTGACAAAACGATGGAATAATAAAATGGGCAAATCTAAAATTGGACATGTAGGTATATATATATTGGTTATGGACAAATGCAAATGCTGCACACTTATCTTGAGGGTAAAAAAGTTACAGTCTCAAAGCTAGATGGTCATTTGGAGATGGTTTTTTGGTGCCAAAAGGGTTTGGTGAATTCAGAAGAACCGAATTTATCATTGGGCTTAAGGAGGAAGTTAAAAGTAAAACGTAAAACAAAAAACCCTCTTAAAAATTCAGAGGGTCTATACCTATTAACGAGAATAGAATTCTACGATTAGTGATTCGTTGATTTCAGCTGCTAGCTCAGAACGCTCAGGAAGACGAGTAAAAGTTCCTTCAAGCTTATCTGCATCAAAAGTAAGATATTCAGGAACGAAGTTGTTCACTGACAATGATTCTTCAACTGCAGTTAGCTTAAGTGACTTTTCACGTAGTGCAATTGTTTGACCAGGTCTAACACGGTATGAAGGGATATCAACACGTGAACCATCAACAGTGATGTGACCATGGTTAACTAACTGACGAGAACCACGACGAGTACGAGCAAAACCTAAACGGTAAACTAGGTTATCAAGACGTGATTCTAAAAGAATCATGAAGTTTTCACCATGGATACCAGTGATTTTACCAGCAACATCAAATGTACGACGGAACTGACGCTCATTGATTCCGAACATGTGACGAAGCTTTTGTTTTTCTTGAAGCTGTAAACCATATTCAGATATTTTTTTACGTTGGTTTGGACCATGTTGTCCAGGAACGTAAGGACGCTTTTCTAATTCTTTTCCAGTGCCGCTTAAAGAGACACCAAGACGACGAGATAATTTCCAACTTGGACCTGTATAACGTGACATTAATAATTCCTCCTGCAATGTTTTTATTTAGCATAAAATAAAAACCAGTTGTAGATCGTTCATTCATGAATATTTTATTGTTCTAAATATCCTCGCTCCCGCAGCAGGGAGTTACTCGATACACCACATACTAAAAGGTGACATAAGAGAACATTGTCTCAACTTTTACCCTAGCATGGGAATAAAATGCTTCATCAATCTGCCTACATAGGCTGCGGTATTTTACACAAGTGCAATTATAACCTTTTTCTATTCATTGTGTCAATAATACAATTAGAGTAAATAGTTGAATACTATTCGTTATTAAGTTGTTTCCTATTTAGTAAACTTTTAATGCTACCTGATGGGTTTCTTAATAGTATATAATATAATTGAATGTGTATAAGAGAAACTGAGGAATCTGTGGGTGATAGAATGGGAAACAACAAACTATTTGCACAACAATTAAAAGCCGATATGTTTGACCTTCTTATAAGTGGACAAGCTTCCACGAGTCAAGAATTTCTAAACCTTTTTATAGAAGAAGTCCGTTATCATTTCTCTGCTGAAATGGTCACACTCTTCAAACTCGACAATTTCAACCACTCTTTTACACCAGAAGTTTCAACCAACCAACATATAGTAACGAATGCAGAAAATCACGTCATTACTAAAGCAGACTTACTAAATGGGTTTCTTAAAGAAGGAAACTCATCTATTAACAGATTGTATAAACATAATACGGTGTATGTACCTCTAAAAACAAATGAAAGTACGGAGAGACTTTTAGTACTGCTTTTTTCAATTGAAGATGGTGGTCCACCTGAAGAAAACTGGGTTGACATTGCTACAATTTTTTCGAACTTTGTTTCATTGTTTAATCAACTAAAGCAAACTTCTGAGATAAATATACGTCACGAACAATTATATCAAATAACATCAAAATTTCATTCTTCCATGAACATGGATCATGTTTTGAAGGAAGTCATCCAAGCATTAAGGGAAGTTTATCCCGATTTCACATATTGTCTACTTTTATCCCATGATAATAACAATCTAGATGATCTACCTATAAAGGAAATTCAATATGAGGACCCAAATCTACCTGCAACTCAGGCATATGTAACAGGAGAAATGCAGGTAGATGTTTCTAAAAAGGACAAAACATCGACCTTATACGTTCCATTAAAAGGAAAACAAGGGATATATGGTGTGTTGCAAGTGATCCCACCTACTCCCTTCCTACTATCGAAAAAGGAGATTTCCTTTATAACATTGCTCGCAGCAACTGCTGGAAGTGCGCTTGAAAATGCGAACCTGTATCAGCAGTCCAAGCGTATAATTGAAAATCTTCAGCTCATCAATGAAACATCACATCAGTTGAACTCCAACCTTCGATTAGCAGAAGCAATGAATTTCATGTCGATGCAGATTATGCAATCCTTTAAGGCTGAAGAGGTCGGATTTATTCTGTTAGAGAATGATGCTACGAAGAAGGTATTGCCAGGCAGTACAAACTTTTTTCTATCAGATAAATCAAGTGAGCTTTTGCAATATGTACTTCGAAAAATAGAAATAGAGAAGGATCCGGTCTTCATCGGTGAACTTAAGCTAGATTGGTCAAAAAATGAAACAGAATACCGTTCTCTAATGGCTGTCCCTATGGTTCAAAGTGGAAATTTACGTGGAGTAGCGATCGTCGTTCATAAAGAAGCCTATTTTTTTACATTTGAAACGTTTAAGCTCCTTCAAGCCTTAATCCATCATTCAACTTTAGCACTTACAAACTCAATGCTTCGTGAAGAGTTAGAGCAACTAGTGATTACGGACCATTTAACAAAGCTTCACTCTAGAGCTTATCTAAACGAGAAAATTAATAAATCAATGGCTTCTGATGCGTTTGGGACTTTCATCTTAGTTGACCTTGATAACTTTAAAAAAATAAATGATACATTTGGTCATCAGGTGGGCGATGATGTACTAAAACAAGTAGCCGCTATTATCCGGGACAATATTCGAGAGTTTGACATTGGTGCAAGATGGGGCGGAGAAGAACTCGCTATTTATTTACCACGAGTCGACTTATCCGCAGGCATAGCTGTTGCTGAGCGTCTCGTTCAAAGGGTAGAACAATCAACGAAACCGAAAGTGACGATTTCTTGCGGTGTTGGACATTGGGAAAAGGGACTAGAAGATAGTCCAATTACACTGTTTAAACGAGCGGATGAAGCTCTTTATCATGCCAAAGGAACAGGGAAAAACAAAGTATGTGTTCAACATTACTAGCCAATTTAGTAAGAAGCATCCAAAGGGTGCTTTTTCTATAAACTTCAAAGAGAGCGTTTTCAAAAGAGAAAATAGTACATATTCTGTTAAGGGGGAGGCTGAAACATTATGGAGAAAGATAGAAAATTTCAAACGAAGGCTATTCATGGCACCTACAAGGCTGAAGACTTTTTAGGGAGCTTAACACCACCTTTATTTCAAACCTCAACATATGTTTTTGAGACAGCACAGCAAGGTGAGAACCGGTTTAATGGTAGTGAAGAAGGAATGATTTATTCAAGACTCGGAAATCCAACTGTTCAACTATTAGAAGAGAGAATAGCCATGCTTGAAGGTGGGGAGCAAGGATTAGCATTTGGTTCAGGAATGGCTGCAGTGTCTGCGGTTTTGTTACATTATGTAAAAGCAGGCAGCCACATTCTTTGTTCCAAAGGAATTTATGGTTGCACGTTCGGATTATTAAATTGGCTTGAGGAAAAGTTTAATGTTACGTTTGAATTATCTGATATGAGTTCAAAAGAGGAAATACAAGAAAAGATTACAGAGAAAACAGCTTGTATATTTTTGGAGACTCCAATCAATCCAACGATGGAGATCATTGATTTAAAGACAGTGGTGAAAGCTGCAAAAAAATTCAATGTACCTGTAATTGTTGATAATACATTTTGCTCACCTTATCTACAAAGACCACTAGAATCTGGTTGTGATATTGTTTTGCACAGTGCGACCAAATATATTGGTGGACATGGAGATGTTGTAGGAGGATTAGTTGTTGGAAAAAAAGAGGTTATAAACGATATCGGTATGCATGTTCGAAAGGATATTGGAGCTATTATGTCTCCGTTTGATGCTTGGCTCTTAATGAGAGGGCTTAAAACATTACCGATTAGAATGGAACAGCATTGTAAGAACGCTGCGAAGATAGCTGGCAAACTTCAGAAGCACCCAAAGATAGATCAAGTGATCTATCCAAGTTTATTTACAGGGAAGCAAGCAAAGATTGTACAAAGTCAGATGGACAAACCAGGTGGAGTGATTTCATTTACCATTCCAGGTGGAAAAGCCGATGCACAAACCTTATTAAATCATTTAACTTTGATTAAAGTGGCTGTAAGTCTAGGTGATGCAGAAACATTGATTCAACACCCTGCTACAATGACCCATTCAATTGTTCCAGAAGCAGAACGATTAAAGATGGGAATAACAGATAATTTAATTCGGTTATCTGTTGGACTCGAAGCTTGGCAGGACATTTGGGAGGATTTGGAGCAGGCATTGGATAAACTTTAAATTTTGTCAAAAAAGGAGTCGAATATCTCGACTCCTTTTTAGATTCATCCGCAATAGCTTTTAAATAAACTGTAATACCACTTTAACGAAACGCTCAATATATTCTTGATCGATTTCATCAAAGCGATCTTTTATTGGACTATCAATATCAAGTACACCAATAACTTCATCATTTTTTAGTAGTGGAACTACAATTTCAGATTGTGATGCAGCATCACAGGCGATGTGGCCAGGGAAGGCGTGCACATCTGCAATACGCTGTGTGATCTTCGTAGCTGCTGCAGTTCCGCATACACCTCTTCCAAACGGTATTCTCACACAGGCAGGGAGTCCTTGAAACGGTCCAAGTACTAACTCGTTACCATCAGTCATATAAAAGCCAACCCAGTTAACCTCTGACAAAAATTGATTTAGCAAGGCAGATGCATTGGCTAAATTTGCGACTACATTTTTCTCATCCTCTAGCAATGCTTGAAGCTGTTTTAATAAAAGCTCATAATTTTTCTCTTTTGACTCATTGTAATGTTCGACCTTAAACATGGTAATCCCCCTTTATACAACATTAAATTAGTATCATAATAGCAAATTACGTTGAAATATGCACGAAATTGTCGTCCGAAACATAAAGGAATCTATCATTGGAAACCGAACTGTGTATAGTAAGACTAGTAAACCTTGGAGTGATTTTAATGGATTCATCCCCGTCAAAAGAAAGAGTGATTCAGGCTTCCATCTCTTTGTTCAATGCAAAGGGCTTTGATGGAACATCCATTCGTGATATTGCAACATTAGCTAACGTCAATGTAGCCATCGTTTCTTATTATTTTAAGAATAAAAAAGGCTTGATGGAGTACCTACTTTCTGATTTCCTTAATCAGTATATAAAAGTAATGGAAGATGTGCTTCATCTTTCAATTTCAGCCAGCGTTACCTTACATGAAATGACAAGAGCACTGCTTGAATTCCAGACTGAAAAAAGGGATCTTGCTCGGTTTGTTTATCGGGAAATGACATTAGATAATGTTCTTATTCGAGAAGTTATGACTACGTACTTAGCCAAGGAAAAATTTTATCTCAATCAGTTATTTGAACGTGGTGTAAGATCAAAAGAATTCAGAAAGATGTCTATCCCTGCAGTGATTACGCAGTTTAAAGGAATGTTAAGTATGCCATTTTTACAGCCACAATATCTGACAGAGGTTTTACACGTAATTCCTTATGAGGACTACTTTATTAAACAATATAAAAAAGAAATAGAAAATTGGATTAACCACACGATCTGCCGATTACCTACTCAGCAACTGCAAGCAGCCTTGTTCTAAGTGGTCGGTGAGCTTAACGTAACGCCAGGGTATAATGCAACAAGTCCCTGACCTAAATCCTTTGCTTGATGTGCATCTGAACCGTATACAAGCTTAAGGTTAAGTTTTATGGCTTCCCTAATCACCCATCTAGGCGGGTACGGCTCAAGGCAAAGAGGCTTATTCATTCCTGCCCCATTATAATCTAATTGAAGATTATACTTTTTCATTTCATGTAATATATTCAAAACCTCCTGTTCATAGCTATCCTGAACAGGATATTTTTTTTGGAATTTATGTACGAGAGTTATATGTCCCATTCTTTTGGGTTTATATGCCCCAAGATCTGAGGTAATAGACTGTAAAACAGTTTGATAATAGGCACTGTAGACAGATTCAATCCCACCGAATGTGGCAATCATTTCATTAAAAACTTGTGGGCTGTAGTCCAAACAGTAATAATCAGTATCCTTTTTCAGAAAATGAACAGAAAGAATACTGTCGTCAATATACGGTCCATACTCAGTTAAAAAAGAAGAAATCTCCGGCTCGTAGCCCTCAATATAGTCAACCTCGAGTCCTCTGTTAATCTTTATGCTCGAGCGATAAACTTCTTGCAGCTTTGTTATCGTTTCAAAATACTCATGAAGCACGTCTAAACGCATAGCACTATCTTTAGACGGTGTCGAATCGTCAAACGATAATGGTAGAGGTGCATGTTCTGTAAACGTGATTTCTTTGAAGCCAAGGGCAACCGCTCTGGTAATATATTTTTCAAAAGAATCTGTTGTCCCGTGTGGACAAAAGGGTGTATGAATATGTCCGTCAGCAATCAAAAGTAGATCCCTCACATTCTATCTGGAAAAAATTTTAAAAAATTGGTCAAAAATTGTCGTTTACATGGTATCATAAAATCATTGTAATTACTTGTATATCATACTTGAAGAATATAAATGTTCTATCTTTTTTTTGCTAACCAGAATTTTTTGCATTAATTCTGAAAGCATTTGAGAAAAATGAAGCAATGAGCCAAGTTTTTCTAATCCATTAAGAGATGGTGAACGTAGCAGAGGAAAGGGGCTTATTATGGATTTCATCATCATTTTACTACTAATACTAGTTATTTTCATCGCGTATGGAATGACTATAAGGAAAAAAATATATAAAGAAGTCGATCGTTTGGAAGCCTGGAAGATTGATATAATGAATCGACCTGTTACGGATGAAATGGCTATGGTTAAAAGCCTCAATATGGTAGGTCAAACAGAAGAACTGTTTGAGAAATGGCGTAACAAGTGGGATGAAATTGTCACCACAGACCTACCGGATGTGGAAGAAATATTATTTGACATTGAAGATTATGCTGACAAATACCGAATGAGAAAAGCCAAGCTACTAGCAAAGGATTTACACGATCACTTGCAAAAAATAGAAGACTCGATCCAAACCATTCTAAGTGAACTTCAAGAATTAGTTGGAAGTGAAGAACAGAACCGAGTTGGGATTGAAGAATTGAAACAGTTATACCGAGATGTAAAGCGATCGCTTTTAGCACATAGCAACTCGTTTGGAAAAGCAGAAGCAACAATGGAGAAAATTCTTGACCACACAATGGTCAGATTTAAAGACTTTGATGAAACAATGAGCAATGGAAATGTACTAGCAGCAAAAGGCATTGTTCTTTCTATAAAAGAGAAATTAGAGAATATGCAACAGCTTATTGAGGACTTGCCAACACTCCTAAAGGAATGTCAATTTACCATTCCAAACCAACTTAGCGAGCTTTTGCAAGGTATAAATGAAATGAAAGACCAAGGCTTTGTCTTATCACATCTTCAAATTGAGAAGGAAATAAGTCTCATTCATGATCAGCTTGCAACCTATCTTAACCAAATTGAAGAGGCTGAAATCAATTCAGCTAAGTCAGGTTTAGTGGAGCTTCAAGCTAAGATTGAAAGCTTTTATGATCAATTAGAAAATGAGGTACTTTCAAAGAATTTTGTTAATCAAGAGGTACACCCGATTCATGGTTCTCTTGACTACCTGTATGATGAAATCAAAGAAACTAAAAGCGAAACAGAACAAGTACAACTAAGCTACCAGCTATCAGATCAAGATATTGAAATACAAAAAAATATAGAGACCCAAATTAATCAATTATTGAAGCGATTTACAAATGTTAAATCGTCAGTGGAAGAGCAGGATGTTGCGTATTCAATCATAAAAAATGAGCTCGAAGATATTAAGCATCAAATAGAGGCAATTAAGGATTCCCATCAGGAGTTTTCTGGGGTGCTACAAACATTGAGAAAAGATGAGTTATATGTAAAAGCTCAGCTTAATGAAATGCGTAAAATGCTGCTTGAGTCTAAACGACTCGTTCAAAAAAGCAATCTACCTGGCTTACCAGAAAGTTACTTAGTTGATATTACAGAGTGCAATCAGCAGGTCATCAAGATTGCTGAAAAACTGGAAGAAAAACCACTTCATATTCCGGTACTGACTGTCATGCTTAATAGGGCACTTGAAGATGTAAAGAATCTGTCAATCACTACTGAAGAAATGCTAGAGCAGGCGTACCTAGTCGAACAAGTCATCCAATATGGAAATCGCTATCGTGGAAGATCCCTTCATATGTCTGAAAAACTAACTGAGGCTGAGCTAGCTTTCCGTCATTTCGAATACTCACGTGCATTAGAAGAAGCGGCAACAGCACTAGAGAAAGTTGAGCCAGGAGCATTGAAAAAAATTCACTATTTGATCGAGACAAAATAATGTTAAAAGGCTGCTTGAGACGATCTCGGGCAGCCTTTAGTGTTTGTAAATGATAGAAGGAAATTGAAAAGAAAGATACAGACTGTTTATGTTTGAATGGTTTACTGAAGCATCAGGACCAATGGGCAAAAGTTGAAGAACTCTTCCACAGTAGTATGAATTTTAAATAATGAAGATTCCTTTTGCAACTAGAGAGATTATGATAAGATTATAAATTGCCAACAGTCCTAAAAAGGGGGATTATGCTTTGATTTATTTTGACAACAGCGCTACAACAAAGCCATATCCAGAAGTCATAGAGGCATTTACTAAGGTTGCTACTCTTTATTTTGGCAATCCTTCATCCGTTCATAAACTTGGAAGTGAAGCTGAACGATTGATTTACCAGTCTCGCGAGTATATTGGTAAGCTGTTATCCGTTCACCCGAGTGAGATTGTGTTTACTTCTGGTGGTACTGAAGGGAATAATTTGGCAATAAAAGGTACAGCATTACGATATAGAAATAGAGGTAAACATATAATTGCTACATCTATCGAGCATGCATCCATTCAAGAAGGACTTAAACAGCTTGAAAAGCATGGGTATGAGGTCACCTACTTGCCTGTAAATGAAGCAGGTGTAATTACAATCCAACAAGTAAAAGATGCTATAAGGATCGATACAATTCTTGTGACGGTGATTCATGTGAACAATGAGGTCGGCACCATACAGCCGATTTTTGAAATCGGTCAATTATTAAACCGATATCCTCAAATTTTTTTCCATGTTGATGATGTTCAGGGGATTGGAAAAGTACCCCTTCAAATAAAAGAATCAAACATTGATTTACTTACTGTGTCAGGGCATAAATTTCACGGACTTAAAGGAACAGGGTTCATGTATGTGAGAAAAGGAATCGAATTAGAGCCGCTTTTCACAGGAGGATCCCAGGAAAATGAGCTGAGGGCTGGCACTGAAAATGTCCCGGGCATTGTTTCGATGACAAAGGCACTTAGGATGACACTTGAGGAGGGTGAGGAGAAAATACTTCACTTAACTAAATTAAAGAACCATTTATATAAGCTCTTAGATGAAATGAGTTTTGCCAAAATAAATACACCTAGTGAAGGAACAGCTCCACATATCTTGAACTTTTCTATTCCAGGTGCGAAACCGGAAACGATTGTGCACGCACTCGAGAAGTATGAAATATATGTTTCAACAAAGTCGGCGTGTTCTTCAAAACAAGTTAGTGCAAGTCGAATCTTACTAGAAATGGGTAAACCAGAAAGAATTGCTTCAAGTGCAATTCGAGTCAGTCTATCTGCTGAAAATACACTGGTTGAAATCGAGAAATTTTATCATGCAATGAATGAAATCGTAGAACAAAATATTGTGATAATGAGGTAGTGGACCATGCAATACGACAGAATACTAATTCGTTACGGTGAAATTACAACAAAAGGTAAAAATCTGAACAAATTTATTAATGCGTTAAAAGAAAATATCCAGCTTAAGCTTAAAAATTATTCAAATATTACTTTTGAAAAGAACAGAGATCGAATGTTTATTAATCTAAATGGTGAGAATCATCTTGAGATCATGGATCATTTAGAAACTATATTTGGAATTTCTTCTTTCAGCCTTGCTTTAAAAACTGAAACGGAGCTAGAAGAAATCAAAAAAGGAGCATGGTTTGCATTTAATGAGGCTAGTGGTGGAGTTAAGACCTTCAAAGTGAATGTAAGGCGCTCTTATAAACAATTTCCTCTCGATACGCAAGAACTCAATCATGAAATTGGCGGTTATATTTTAAGGAATTCAGAGCATATAACGGTCAATGTACGAAATCCAGATATTGAAGTAAGGGTCGAGGTTCGAGAGGATGGAACTCACATTTCTTCACATACACGAAAAGGAGCAGGAGGCATGCCTGTCGGCTCTAGTGGAAAAGTTCTATTGCTACTATCAGGTGGTATTGATAGTCCTGTTGCCGGTTATTTGATGATGAAAAGAGGAGTCGCCATTGATGCGATTCATTTCCATAGTCCACCCTATACAAATGAGCGTGCTAAACAAAAGGTGTTAGACCTCGCAGCCCAATTATCTTCATATTGTAAGAAAATAAATGTTCACATTGTACCCTTTACAGAAATTCAGACAGCCATTCATAAAGGAATTCCAAGTGATTATTCGATGACAGTCATGCGTAGGATGATGCTTCGAATTGCTGAGGGAGTCGCTGAGAAAAATAATATCCTTGCATTAGCAACTGGAGAAAGTTTAGGGCAGGTGGCAAGTCAAACACTGCACAGCATGAATGCGATTAATGAGGTAACTAATTTGCCAGTTATCAGACCTGTTGTGACTATGGACAAGCTTGAAATTGTCGAGATAGCCCAGAAGATAGATACGTATGATATCTCCATTCGACCGTTTGATGATTGCTGTACAATATTTGCTTCTGCTTCCCCGGCGACAAAGCCAAGACGAGAAAAAGCCAATCGTTTTGAGAGTTATCACGAATTTACACCACTGATTGAGGAAGCTGTAAAAAATACTGAAGTGATACAAATTAGAGGTCAGATCTCAAATTTAGATACTGTTTTTGAGGACTTGTTTTAATCAAATTTGGCCAATAATAATAAAATACTAACAATTACCAGTCTTTAGTTTGAATTATGCCATGTGTTTTAACACACTCTATAATCACAAGGAGGTGATACACATGGCACAAAACAATAGCTCAAACCAACTTCTAGTACCTGGAGTTCAACAAGCTCTAGACCAAATGAAGTATGAGATCGCTAACGAATTTGGTGTTAACCTTGGAGCAGATACAACAGCACGCGCTAACGGATCTGTTGGAGGAGAAATCACTAAGCGTTTAGTCCAAATGGCTGAACAACAACTTGGTGGAGGATACCAACAATAACAATTATATAAAATGGCTACAAGGACGGGGAATCCCCCGTCCTTTTGTTTTTTACTTAGAATTTCATTGTATTGAAGTTTAACATGTGTCATAGTCCTTTTAGAAAAAGAATAATTATAGCCAGTATGAGTAGTCCTATAATAATTGGTGGACCTACACCAGAACTAAAAACGATATAGATAGTAATGTTCCGTAAAGCATTCACAATAATATATATAAGTAATGTAATACACAATAGAAAAATAAGGGCAGAATTCTTATGATTACTCAATGGAACCAGCTCCTTTAGAAGCTTTATTAACAAGTAGTTTTCGTAAATATTGTTGCTGTTTACCCAAAAGAGGAGTGGTTGATTGCAGTGGAGAGGGCACTGAAAAAAGTCCGCTTTTTAAAAAGTATGTGTTAACTATACCTGTTGATTTCCACTCCAGGATGCACCATTCCCCGGGGCGGGTGGTGAGCCTCCTCGGCTTGCGCCTTGTGCGGGGTCTCACCTGTCCCGCTAAACCTGCAGGAGTCTCGCATATCCGTTCCAATCAACTTATTTTTCAAAGGGTTGCTCAAGTCACCTATTTAAAAACACAATCTTTTAGAAAAGGACCTTTAACAATGTTGAAACTAATTAAAGTTACTGGTGCATTCCCATTACAATTGCACCCATTTATAAAACACTATGTAAACCATATCTTGTAATATTCTTGAAATGGCAATAAATCCTTTAAAGGAAGTTTCCGATTTTCTAGGCTTCTTTGAAAAAAATATTTAAACTTACTTTTTATTGACATACTTCATAAATAAATCTTCCTTCATTTTGACTACATTGAAACTACCTCAAACTAAATGAAAACCACAAATTTTCCCAAAATTATCCTAAAATATTATTCTTAATTTTCGTATAATTTGCTATACTTGAATAAGTAAATAGAGGAGGTCATTTTCATGGACAAGAAAGAACTACTAGCACCCTTAAAATACAACATTGTACAAGAGGTAGAGAAATTTGCTCAGGATCACTCGAGAATTGCACTTAAATGGGAAGATGAACTAGGAAGTAAAAGGGAAATTACATATTATGAGTTAATCTGTCGTGTAAACCAAATTGGAAATGCTTTACTTACGAAAGGACTACAAAAAGGGCAAAAGGTTCTCATTATTGTTCCGAGAGTAATTGAAGCTTATCAAGTTTATTTATCAGCATTAAAAGTTGGCTTAGTCGTCATCCCAAGCTCTGAGATGTTAAGAAAAAAAGATATAGAATATCGATTGCATCACGGTGAAGTTGAAGCAGTCATTTGCTTTCATGAATTTATAGAGCAATTTGAGGATATTGATACATCACCGATCCATATGTTTTCAGTTGGAGAGCATATTGCAGGTTGGCTTCCTTTAGACAGCCTTGCAGATCTTGAAAGCAAAATACTTGGAGTAGCAGAAACAAGAAATGATGACATGGCGTTTCTATCCTATACTTAAGGAACAACTGGAAACCCAAAAGGGGTCGTCCATACACATGGATGGGGCTTTGCTCATCTTCGGACCACAGCATCAAGCTGGCTCGATATAAAAGAGGGCGATTCTGTTTGGGCAACTGCAGGTCCTGGATGGCAGAAATGGATTTGGAATCCGTTCTTAGCCACTCTTGGTTCTGGTGGAACAGGATTCGTTTATTATGGAAAATATGAACCCGAGAAGTATCTAAGCTTGCTCCAGAAGTATTCAATTAATGTGCTTTGCTGCACGCCAACCGAATACAGATTAATGGCAAAGGTAGATGGACTCGATCGATATTCTTTACCACATTTACATAGTGCGGTGTCAGCAGGGGAGCCGTTAAATCGAGAAGTGATCGATACATTCCGAAAATATTTTAACGTCGATGTTAGAGATGGGTATGGTCAAACTGAAAACACATTACTCGTAGGTGTATTGAAGGGAATGGAAATGAAACCGGGTTCGATGGGAAAACCAACCCCTGGCAACTACGTCGAGATTATTGATGAAAATGGAGTACCAGTTAAGCCGGGTGCTGTAGGTGATATTGCGGTACATGTGGAGACACCAGCTTTGTTCAAAAATTACTATAAGGACCCAGAAAGAACAGCGAAGCAATTCAGAGGAGATTACTATTTAACAGGTGACAAAGCAAGACTTGATGAGGATGGCTACTTTTGGTTTGAAGGAAGAGGTGATGATATTATCATTAGTTCTGGTTATACGATCGGACCGTTTGAGGTTGAGGATGCCCTAGTTAAGCATCCGTTTGTTAAGGAGTGTGCCGTGGTTGCAAGCCCAGATGAAATTAGAGGAACGATTGTGAAAGCATTTGTTGTATTGAAAGAAAACGTTGATATGGCGGATAGCTCTTTAATCCCACTTTTACAAGAACACGTCAAGCAATTAACAGCACCCTATAAATATCCTAGAAAAATTGAGTTTGTAGAAGAGCTGCCAAAAACGACTTCAGGGAAAATTAGAAGAATTGAACTGCGTCAATCAGAAAATCAACACAATTCAAGTGTGTGATTTTTTTAAAAGTAGCCTGGGGGCTGCTTTTTTGAGTCGGAAAAATAGAATGGAGAATGATTATGGGGGATCTTTGGTATGGTGGAACAATTTACACCTTGAAAACAAAGACCGATCAGGTAGAAGCTGTTTTTATAGAAGGAAATAAAATTATTGCAATGGGTACAAAAGAAGAGCTACTTCAAAAATATGAACCAAATGTATGGATTGATTTACAAGGCGCAGTGATGTTTCCGGGTTTTGTAGATAGTCACTTACACTTGATAGGTCATGGGGAGAAGCTCACGCGTTTAGATTTTTCCAAAATGACTTCTTCTAAGGAAATCATAGAAGCCTTGGAAAGGAAAGCTGCTATTACTTCAAAGGGTGAATGGATTATTGCAGAAGGCTGGAATGAGAATTTACTATCCGACCGAAAAATCTTCCATAGAACAGAATTAGATGAAGTAGCTCCTTTTCATCCTCTCATCCTACACAGAATGTGCAGACATGCGTTTATTGCAAACAGCCTGGCCCTGTCAAGAGCAGGCATAACAAAGGATACCCCAAATCCTCCGGGTGGAGTAATTGTTAAGGATGCGGATGGAGAGCCTACTGGCTACTTATTAGATCAGGCACAGGAGCTTGTGAAAAATGTTATTCCTGATGTTTCGGGGGATTATTTAGAGACCGCTCTTCGTCACTCGATAAAAGATTGCCATCGATTAGGATTAGTTGGGGGACATAGTGAAGATCTAAACTATTATGGTGGCTTTGATAGAACATATGATACTTTCTTGAAGGTAGTGAACCAGGAAGGCTTAAGGTTTAAAGCAAATCTGCTCGTTCATCATGAAGTAGTAGGAGATATGATAGACCGAGGAATTTCGTTTGGTGATGTAAATGGTGATATTGAAATTGGAGCGATGAAAATATTTGCAGACGGTGCGCTTGGTGGTCGAACCGCTTTATTAAGTCAGCCGTACAATGATTCTCAAGACACGTCCGGTGTGGCAATCTATGAGCTTTCTGAGTTGAAAGAGCTTGTGAAAAAAGCTAGACAATACGGGATGCCTGTTGCTATTCATGCGATTGGTGACTTAGCCTTTGAATATTCACTTGAGGCAATAGAAGATTACCCACCCGCACCCTGTCAACGAGATCGATTGATTCATGCACAAATTTTGAGAAGAGATTTAATCGACCGAGTAAAAAAGCTACCGATTGTCTTAGATTTACAACCTCGCTTTGTAGCCACTGATTTTCCATGGGTAATTGAGCGAATTGGTACTGACAGAATGGAATACTGTTATGCTTGGAAGACGTTATTAGAAGAAGGTATTCGGTGTTCTGGTGGATCAGATGCTCCGATTGAACCTGTTGATCCGTTGCTTGGAATACATGCAGCTGTTGCGAGAAGACATCCTGAAGAAAGTGAACATATTTCCTATTCCCCCGAGCAAAGGCTAACTTCATATGAAGCGGTGAAGCTATTTACGAGTGGAAGCGCGTATGCGATCAATCATGAGGGTGATCGTGGACTCATTGAAGTTGGATTTGATGCCGATTTCACTGTGTTGGATCGTGATATTTTGACGTGTGCGACGGATGCTATTCTTCATACACAAGTCAAGATGACGGTTGTGAATGGTGAGATTGTATATGAGAAAGCGAGTGGAGAATGATCCGTGGATCATTCTCTTTTTTTTATAAGATAAGAAAGTATAAGTTTTTTCAAACAGGGTCTATGTCTAGCTCCAGCTCCTAGACCCTCGAGGTCAAATAGCCTGAAGCAAATAAAAGGGAAGATCACCTTTTTGTTCTCTTTCCTCACATTTCCTAAGATATAATGAACAAGTATATATACATGTAAAATTCTAGTGAATATTGTGTCCGAAAGGTATGAATGCAAGGATACAGATTTCAACTTTCAGATATAATTTTGAAAAAGTGTAGGGGATTGAAGGCTTAGTTTCGTCTAATATAGTAGATAGAGAGAAAGGGGGGGGAGCACGATTCAAGATGATATATTAGTAGAGAAGGTAAAGGCTTTCGATGAGCATGCATTTCGTTTGCTCGTTGAGAGATATCAACATGCATTGTTTAAGGCAATCTATCCCATTCTCAGGGACGAGAAAGATGCGGAGGATGCAACGCAGGAAGCGTTTCTGAAAATCTATTACGCTCTCCCCCAATACAACTCACAAGGGTTAAAGACCTGGATGACCCGGATTGCCATTAATCATGCAATTGATATGAAACGAAAGAAACAACGGCAAAGAGAAACTGTACTTGAGCCAAGTGAATTTTTAACAATTTCTAAGTCAGATGAAAATATTGCCATGCCACTCCTGCTTAGGGAACAGAGAGAATTGGTTCGAAATCGACTAGATGAATTGCCTCTCAATTATCGAGATGTTATATTTTCGTATTACATAACCGAAAAAAGCTATAAGCAAATTGCCGATGAACAAGGGGTTGAAGTTAAAACGGTTGAAACAAAGCTATACAGAGCAAGAGGCTGGATGAAGAGGCATTGGAAGGAGGCTGATTTTTGATGAGACATTTCAACAACGAAGAGTGGTCATCTTATATAAAGGATGAGTTATTGGAACCAGAGCGGGAAGAACTTGAAGATCACCTGTTTTCATGTGACCAATGTTTAGATCATTATATGAAAATGATAGATACACTATCAGACCAATTACCAAAAAAAGAGGATAGTAGGTTTACAGAAGCACTTATGAAAAAGCTACTTCAAAAAAAGAAACGTAGAAAGACTTTTTACCAGCATCCGTTATTTCATTACGGGGTGGCTGCTGTCATTACATTTACGCTTATGACAACAGGGATTTTCCAAAGCATTACAGGTATAGTTGCAACAGTCGAAGCATCTCCAATTTTGAATCCGGAGCAAACAGTATCAAATAGCTTAATGGAAAAGGCTTTTTCACTCTTTCAACCAATAGAAGAAATACAAAAGGAGGTAAGATAATGAATAAAAACCCATTACTCGCGTTGTTTCTCTCATTTATTCCGGGTGTTGGACACTTTTACGTAAATCGAAAAATAAGAGGCTTCATTTATGGAGCAGGAGCACTCTTACCTATAATGTTTGGCTCTTTCGTAGCCGTAGTTGGTTATTATAATTCTTTTCCAATTTTTCTGGGTATTTTAATTGCACTTGCAGTTACCGCTATTAGCGTATTTGATATGATACTTTATTTGATAAAAAATCCAGTTTCTGTCAAACCAGTTATACCTCAATCCCTTGACGTTCAACCCGTAACTGGTTCAGAAGAGAGCGAACGATTTCATACCATTCTCCTGTCTTTTATCCCAGGATTAGGTCATTTCCAGCTAGGTTTAATGAATAGGGGGTTAACATTCTTAATCGGATTTTTCGGCTTAGGGATGATGGTCTTGTTTATCACCGCTTTTACTGGCAGAAGTGAATTCGTGGTTTTCCTTGGAATTCTTCCAATCCTTTGGATTTATAACATGTTCGATTCCATTCAACAGATAAGCAAGAAACAAAGAGGCGAAGAGTTAGTAGACCGAACGATTCTAGAGGATTTTGAAGAAACGCGGCGTGAACAAGGTAGGAAGAGCAAGACATTAGCAACTGTTCTATCAATCTTCCCAGGTGCTGGACACATGTACTTAGGCTTGCAAAAACGTGGTCTGCAGCTAATGGCAGCCTTCCTGTTTGGAATCTATATCTTAGATATTCTCAGACTCTCATTGTTTTTATTTTTAATCCCCATTATTTGGTGCTATAGCTTTTTCGATGCCTTACAAAAGGTTTCCAAGCATGGAGAAGAAGAGTTAGAGGATGTTCCTGTTATCTCGTATCTTCTCAATCACCAGAAATGGATTGGGATTGGTTTGTTTACTCTAGGACTCTATTATATGTTTGATAATATAATGATTCCTGCCTTAGCACCTGTGTTTGAAATGGATTTTGGTATTGATATTCAAAACCTTTACTATACCTACTTCCAAGGGAGCATTATTTGTATCTTGTTAATTGGTGGCGGCTTAAAGCTGATGATCGGAAGTAAAAGCAGAAAGGAGACTGTATGATGAGAAAATGGCGAGTTGGTACTGTATCTATGGGCTTGTCCCTTGTCTTACTTGGGGTTCTCTTGTTTGTATCTCAAATGAAGGGAACACAAATGGTTGAACCACTACTCGTTTGGTGGCCACTCATTCTTGTTGTATTAGGGCTAGAAATTATCGTATTCCTTTTTTTATCAAAGCAAGAAAATCCGATAGTGAAATATGATTTTTTCAGCATTTTATTTGTTGGTGTATTAGGGACCATCGGGATTGGATTAACGATTCTTACCTCATCAGGTCTACTAACAGAATTGCAAACCTTTGTACAAGCTGAGGATCAATCAATCAATCTCCCTGAAATAGAGGAAGAGCTTGCTGCAACAATTAAACGTATTGTCTTAGAAACAGGTAGTCAAAATGTAAATATTGAGGGATCACCTGAGAATAAATTGCATATCTTTGGTACGTATCGAGCAACAGTCGGTCCCAAGACCGAGCCTCCTATCAAGGAAAGAGATGATTACTCATTAACAAAAGTAGTTGGAAATACATTGTATGTAACGATAAAAGATCCTTCTAGCCATTCGGGTGCGTTCTCAACCTATATGACTTTAGAACCCACCATTGTGGTCCCAGATAGCATCCAATTGGAGGTGCGCGGAGAGCAAAACACAATAGCCTTGTACCCAGGCTCTTTAGCTAATCATTGGAATGTCGAAGATGCCGGCTATGTGACAGTTGGCCTTAGCAAAAAGAATAACGTATTACTTTCAGCCATATCAAACAATAACTTGCAAGATGGTAATGTGAACTGGGATTCAATTGAAACAGCAGATAAAGGTGGAATAAATGAAAACAATGAAAAAGGTGAGGCAGATTTACAAAATAATCACTATAAAGGGACGTTAAAACTAGGTGATGGAACGTACCAGCTAAATATTTTTAACAGTGATCTCATTTCTGTAAATTTATTTGAAGAAATGTAAGTAGGAAAATATAGAGGTACACTATGTTTTTAAGTAAGCACTGCTATATTCGTGAAATTAAAAGTGCAAAGTTATGAAAGAAATACATAACCTTGCACTTTTCTTTTGTCAAAAGAGCACTTGATTTAGTACTGTTCTCTTGTGAGCTTCACCTTCCTACTTTAGAGCATATATTTTAAAAGACGAGCATATATTCTGAGAAACGAGCATGAATTTTAAAATCCGAGCATATAATCAAAAATTCGCGCATATAAATCAAATTCGATGCATATCCTCGTGTCAGGCTCCAATCCAACTCATCTTTTACATGCATTTCACAAAAATGTCCGTTTTACTTTCTCCCAGAAGGAGTTATCTTTTAATTTAACAGTCTTAATTCGTTTATCTGTAAGATTTATCACAATGGAATCTACATGACTGACGCCCAATGCTTCGTTATCCATCCCAATCGTTGGGTAGTCATTGCCATCTTGAGTGATTTTTAAAGTAAGAGTTCTTGCTCCACTTAAGATAAAGGAAGAACCTAATGTACGATATCGATTGTTATTTAAGGATGCAAGCTCGCTCACCTGCAAGCAAGGGAGCATCGGATCAACGACGGCACCGCTTACAGATTTATTGTAGCCGGTGCTTCCAGTTGGAGTCGCTACAATAATACCGTCGCCTCTGAAGGTTTCAAAATGGAGATCGTCAATAAATATGTCCATAACAAAGGTCTTAATGATTCCAGAACGGATGGATAATTCGTTCAAACAATAAAACGTGCTTGTATCATCAATGGTTGCTGAAAGAACAGGATATCTTCTTACTTCAATTTGCTTGGTTGTCATGGCTTCAATCATTTTTTCTTGATCATCAATATGGAAATCACAATACAAACTCAAGGATGAATGTGTGGAAATCCCTGCGTATAAGCAATCCTCACGAAAACCAGTTTTCCGAACAGCCTGCAAGAACGTTCCATCTCCTCCAATACTTACAATGATATTGGCCTCTATTTGGTCTTCAACAACTGTGAAATGGTAATCGTGGGCAAGCTGTCCAAGCCTTACAACGTGTTGAACTAATGCTGGCTCTTTTTTATAGAAAAAATAAATATTTCTTCGATCTGACATGTAAATACCTCCATTTTTATGTAAAACAATAGAAAATTTTACTAAACTATTATATGGTTATAATGTATCAAATATATAAACAATATGAAAACTAGTTAAATTTTGTGGGTAGGAGGATGATTATATTGAATACGAAACGGTGGGTAGCACTTGGAATAGCAGTGGGGTTATTTATATTTTCAACGATCTTTAATTTTGCAACATCCCTGGCATTTGGCAATTTTTCATCATTATCAGAGGATTTGTTTGCTGTAGAAGAAGGATTCATTGAAACTGAATTAGAAAAAGGGAATGGTGTGGACAAAGTTGTCGTTCTGAATGTAGATGGAGCCATTATGGATACAGGTACTTCCATTTTTCGAACAGGCGGGTATAATCACCGTGACTTCTTAAAAATGCTGGATCAAGCAGGTGAAGATAAGAGTGTGAAAGGAATTCTGATTCGGGTCAACTCACCAGGTGGTGGAGTGGTCGAAAGTGCTGAAATCCATAGTAGAATTACCGATTTAAAAGAAAGAACAAAGAAACCAGTATACATATCGATGGGAAGTATGGCTGCATCGGGCGGTTATTATATCGCTGCACCAGCCGATAAAATCTACGCAAGTGCTGAAACCTTGACAGGTTCACTAGGCGTTATTTTTCAAAGCTTGAATTACAGTGGTCTGGCTGAGAAATACGGTGTTAAGTATGAGACGATTAAGAGTGGTCCATATAAAGATATCATGAGTCCAACCCGAGAAATGACTGCTGAAGAACGCGAAATCCTTCAGACGATGATCGATAATTCCTACGATGGATTCGTAAAGGTCATTTCGGAAGGAAGAGATATCCCGGATAGCAGTGTTCGAAAAATCGCAGATGGTCGAATTTATGACGGAAGACAAGCACTGGATTTAGGTTTAATAGATGAATTTGGTTACTGGGAAGATGCAATTGAGGGGATGAAAAAGGATCATAAGTTAGGTAATGTATCCGTCATCCAATATGAATCAGGCTATGGTTTGTCATCCTTTTTATCCATGAGTTCGCAAAAGTTGTTCTCTAACGACTTAGAATTGCTTGGACTGACAAAATTATTAAGCCAACCCAATGCTCCTAGACCCATGTATATGTACCAGGAATAGGGGGGAATAAGAATGGATTCAACTCTTCAATCGACAATTGGTTTCAGTGAAATTGAAAAAAGGAATAGTGAACGAAAGGTTTACTATGCTGGCTTTTGGATTAGATTTTGGGCTTATTTGCTAGACTTACTCGTTATTTTTAGTATAAATCAGATATTGGTTTATCCGGCATTCCGATTTTTAGATTTCTCAGTGGCAAAAGGGCATATGTTTACACCAATCGCACTATTAACTGCGTTGACGATGTATGTTTATTTTGTTCTCATGACGAAATTCTTTCGCCAAACAATAGGGAAAATGGTGTTTGGACTCAAGGTTGTGGATCTTACGAGTGATTCACTTAGCTGGTCGACAGTTATATTTAGAGAAGTTATCGGTAAATTCATTTCCAAGACGATTCTTTTGGTTGGGTTTCTAGTTGTGGCATTCACTCCTCGGAATCAAGGAGTTCATGACTTGTTTGCTGATACTAGCGTTATTTTGGAACGATATAGCGAATAATGAATATAGTAGCCTAGCCTATCCATTTTACTTGGATAGGTTTATTTATTTTTGAGGTGGGTGATACTGATAAGCGAGTGAGGTGAACGTATTGATCTGGCTTTATATTGTTTTAGGAATTATTTCTTTCTTAACCATTATCCTTTTTTCAAAGCTTCATATAAAAATAGTGTATTCACATGCGAAAGATGATGACCAGCTTACCATTCGGGTTCGGTTATGGTTTATTCGTTATACATTTAATGTACCGCTAATCAAGATTGATAAAGATACAAATAGTATTGTGGTCAGTCATGAGGAGCATGCCGGGAAAGATCAAGCTGGAGCTGAAACGAAATCAAAAAGGTTCACTCCAACAGAAATTTTGAACAATATGAAGGACTTTAATGAGTTGGTTTTGCATGTCGTTCATTTACATGCTATCGGTAAAAAGTTTTTAAAGAGAGTCACCATACATAAATTAGAGTGGCATACAGCTTTTGGATTAGGTGATGCGGCACTAACTGGGGTGTTTATAGGAGTAGCATGGTCCATAAAAGGCGGTATTCTCGGTGTTCTAAGTCAATATATGAGACTTAAAACAACTCCCGTACTAACGATTACACCTTACTTTCAACACCTACTTTCACATACGAAACTATCATGTATGATTTCTTTTCGAATCGGGAATGCTATTCTAGCAGGATTGAGAATCGTGAAGTTTTGGAAGGGAGGACGTCCTTCGTTTAAGGGCGGACCTTCTTTTCTCAAGCCAAAAGATAATGGGAAATCTATTGTCTAAAAGGAGGAAATCTACATGTCAGATCATCCAATACAAGGTCTCATGGCAACCGCAATGGAGAGCCTAAAGCAAATGATTGATGTAAACACAATCATCGGGGACCCAGTGGAAACCCCAGACGGAAGTGTGATCTTAACTGTTTCAAAGGTAGGATTTGGATTCGCAGCTGGAGGTAGTGAATTTTCAGTTGAAGGTGGCACCAAACAAGGCGGCGGACAAGAAGGACAGTCTGGAAAGCTACCATTTGGTGGAGGTAGCGGGGGCGGAGTTTCAATTACTCCAATCGCTTTCCTAATTGTGAATGCATCAGGTGTGAAAATGCTTCATCTGGATGAAAGCACTCATCTATATGAAAAGATTCTAGAAGTCGCACCACAAGCTTTTGAAAAAATTCAGCAGATGTTTAATAAAAATGATCAAAACCAACAGCAAGGTCAACATCAGAAGAAGGATAATATCGATTTCTAAGTTAACCATTTTGGTTAACTTTTTTTGTTTTTGACTAGCTTCATAAAACCAGGAAAAAGAAACAGAATGCCTGATTTGGCTCATAGACAACAGGAATACGCATAGAAGTTAAGTTTCGGTGCATAGAAAGCGAAAGTAGCCGCACAAGGACATTAAATAGAAGCATAAGATGCTGGATTCGGTGCAAAGAAGACACGAATACGCATAGAACTTCAAATTTAGTAAATAGAAAGTCAAACAAGCAGCATAGGAACAAGAAATACACGTAGAAAATACAAATTTGGAGATAGTACTCCATTCCCCAGTCTGAAGGCTTCCCCAAATTCATTTACAGCATCAAATTTGCAATTGCCCCTTGTTATGGGTAGAATGAGAATGAATTTTAACTTAGCTAGGGGGAATTGAATTGGCATCTATTACATTTAAGGGTAATCCAGTAACTTTATTAGGTAACGAAGTAAATGTTGGTGAAACAGCACCTGAATTTAAAGTGCTAGCTAACGACATGTCCGCAGTCAGTCTTTCTGATTCAAAGGATTCTGTTCGATTAATCAGTGTTGTCCCTTCTATTGACACAGGTGTTTGTGATGCGCAAACTCGCAAATTCAACGAAGCAGCATCAGGCCTAGATAATGTAAAGATTTTAACAGTGAGTGTGGATCTTCCATTTGCACAAAAGCGTTGGTGCGGATCGAACGGAATTGAAAACGTTCAAACACTTTCTGATCATCGTGACCTTTCATTTGGAGAAGCATTCGGTGTACATATTCAAGAGCTTCGTTTATTAGCAAGAGCAGTATTTGTCGTAGATAGCCAAGATCAAGTTACATATGTAGAATATGTAAGTGAAGCAACCGATCATCCTAACTACGAAGCAGCCATTGAAGCGGCTAAAGCTGCAAGGTAATTCCAACTCTAATGTGATGCCTCGAATTTCGGGGCTTTTTTTAATTAGAAAAAAACTAAAAATAAGGAGGAATCAAGGTGATTCTCTCAAATACAGAAAAATGGTTCAATGTAGTGGACCAAAGTGCAAATTTGCTTCAATCAGAGCTACAGGTTTCTTACCTAGAAGCTGTTACCCTTACTGGTGATAATCTATTTGAAGGAGCCATCCTACAGGAAGAGGTTCTTCATAATGAGATTCTTTGTAAACGATTAAAAAATGAATACGATTCAATCAACCTAGATGTTCTTTCAAATGAAGAGATTCGTAAGGGATTCCAATTAGCCATTTTAAAAGGAATGAAAGAAGCAACACAGGCCCATCATCAAATGACTCCAGATGCCGTAGCACTGTTTATTAGCTATTTGGTAGACAAGATGACAAAAGGCTTAAACGAACTGACCATCTTAGATCCAGCCATCGGGACAGCCAACCTACTGACCGCAGTAATCAACCACTTACCAGGAAAGCAAATCAATAGCTATGGTGTAGAAGTAGATGACCTTTTAGTAAAGCTTGGTTATATTAATGCTAATCTGCAGAAACAGCATATTGAATTTTTCAATCGGGATGCACTTCAAGATTTATTTATTGATCCTGTCGATTTAGTTGTGTGTGATCTTCCAGTCGGCTATTATCCAAATGATGAGGTTTCCGAAAAATTTCAACTAAAGTCGGAAGAAGGGCATTCACTGGCCCATCATCTGTTTATCGAACAAAGCTTTCACTATACAAAACCTGGCGGTAAGTTACTTTTTGTTATTCCAAACAATTTGTTTGAAAGCAAAGAGTCTCCGAAGTTACATAGTTTTCTAAAAGAACATGGCGTTATTCATGGATTATTGCAGCTGCCTCTTTCCATGTT
This sequence comes from Bacillus sp. DJP31, assembly GCF_049310945.1. NCBI lineage: Bacteria > Bacillati > Bacillota > Bacilli > Caryophanales > Bacillaceae > Bacillus > Bacillus sp. DJP31. The sequence goes on from NZ_JBMERO010000007.1 coordinate 158,367, forward strand.
TAAAAATGATAAGCATGCGAAAAGTATATTTTTGGTGCAAAAAAAAGGTCCAGATGTCAAAATGCCAAAGCAGGCATTACTTGCAGAGCTACCTTCTTTCTCAAACAAGAAAACCATGCAAGGCATGATACAGCGAATTGACAACTGGTTCTTAACAGAGTTTTAGGAAATAACGATCGCCTTTTTTACTCTCAATTAATGGGTGACTAAATTAAGCCACTATGGAAAAACCTATAAGAGAACCTACACGTTTTGATACATAGTCAAATTTTAAAAAGTGAACTTAAAGAATGAAGGGGCGAAACCATCCTATGTCAAAAATAATTGCAATAAATGCTGGGAGCTCTTCCCTTAAGTTTCAGCTTTTTGAAATGCCAAGTGAAGAAGTCCTGACAAAAGGACTTGTTGAACGGATTGGACTTTCAGAAGGTGTCTTTACCATTACTGCACATGGTGAAAAAGTGAAAGAAGTTACGGATATCCCAGATCATGCTGTTGCCGTCAAGCTTCTTTTGGCAAAGCTAACAGAACTAAAAATCATTTCTAGCCTGGATGAGATCGAAGGAATTGGCCACAGGGTTGTACATGGTGGGGAAAAATTCACGGGCAGTGTGTTTATTACCGATGAAGTATTAAAGGATATTGATAAGTTGTCAGAGCTAGCGCCACTTCATAATCCAGCCAATATTACAGGTATTCAAGCATTTCGGGACGTTTTACCAAATGTGCCTGCAGTGGCGGTTTTTGATACAGCCTTCCATCAAACCATGCCTGAGAAATCGTTTTTATATAGCTTGCCGTATGAATATTACGAGAAATATGGAATTAGAAAATATGGATTCCATGGTACCTCTCACAAATACGTATCTGTCCGTGCGGCAGAGCTACTAAACAGACCGGTAGAACAACTAAGACTCATCTCCTGTCATCTTGGAAACGGGGCTAGTATTGCGGCAATCGAAGGTGGCAATTCAATTGATACCTCAATGGGCTTCACACCACTCGCAGGAGTGGCCATGGGTACCAGGTCAGGTAATATTGACCCTGCTCTCATTCCTTTTATTATGGAAAAGACGAATAAAACAGCAGACGAAGTACTCCAAGTTCTCAATAACAAGAGTGGAATGCTAGCTGTATCAGGATTCTCCAGTGATCTCCGCGATATTGAGCAGGCTGCTGAAAAAGGAAATGTAAGAGCCGAGCTTGCCCTTGAGGTGTTCGCAAGTCGAATCCACAAATATATCGGATCCTATGCAGCCAGAATGTCCGGAGTGGACGCTATCATTTTCACAGCTGGTATCGGTGAAAATAGCGACGTTATTCGTGCAAGAGTCTTAAGAGGATTAGAATTCATGGGCGTCTATTGGGACCCAACCCTAAACAAGGTTCGTGGGGAAGAAGCTTTTATCAACTACCCTCATTCTCCCGTAAAAGTGATCGTGATTCCAACGAATGAAGAAGTTATGATTGCAAGGGATGTAGTTAAATTGTGTCAAAATAATGTTAATAGCAAATAACATAGTTAATCGAGTGTGAAACCATATTGGTTTTGCACTCGTTTTTTTCGAAGTTTTGCTTTTTTGCAGGATTTGTAAAGTAATCAAGAGAATCTATCATGATTGTGGGTTAATCCATTTAAAAAATAGGTGGTCAATATGGCAAATACAAATGATCAAATAAAAGCTGTTATACAGGCAATCGAATATATGAAGATCCATTTAACTAAAGAAATTACTTCAGAAGAGTTAGCATTTATGGTTGGGTATAGCCCTTATCACTTTTCGAGAGTTTTTAAAGAGGTAACTTGTGTCTCACCACGCCATTATTTATCCGCTTTACGTATAGAGGCGGGAAAGGAAATACTGGTAAATTCTTCTTCATCTACACTAAAGACGTTGTTATTAATTGGATTTAGGAGTTTGGGAACTTTCAGCTCTAAATTTAAACAATCTGTTGGTTTATCACCAAAACAATTTCAGATGAGTGCTAACGATTTACATCAGTTTATAAATCAATATGAAAACCAAGAAAAGCCTGTACAAAATTTAAGAGAAACAAATGTAGTGGCATCGATCGGTCACTCAGATGCTAGCTATGAAGAAGCAGTTAAAAGTTTTCAAGCTGGATTTTCCCATGCTACACATTTATTTAATGGAATGAGAGGAATGCATCATCGTGAACCTGGAGTAGTAGGATCAGTTTTGTTACATGATGAAGTAATAGCGGAGATCATTGCAGATGGCATTCACGTTCGACCTGAAATGATTCAATTAACCTATAAGTTAAAAGGGAAAGATGGCATTATTCTAGTAACGGATGCTATGAGAGCAAAATGTTTAGGAGAAGGAAGCTTTGACTTGGGTGGTCAAAATGTAACAGTAAAAAATGAAATGGCTACTTTATCAGATGGTACATTAGCGGGAAGTATCTTGAAAATGAAAGATGCTGCTAAAAATATGATGAACTACACCGGATGTGATCTAAAAGAATTGATTTGTATGACCTCTGTAAATGCCGCTAAGCTATTAAAAATAGATGACCGTAAAGGGAGTCTTACAATAGGAAAAGATGCTGATATCCTTGTCCTTAGCGATACCCTAGAAGTTTACATGACGATTTGTAGAGGTACCGTCGCTTTTCAACTTGATGAGGCGCCTGTTTTTTTTTAGCAGGAGAATACGGAAAAGTTTCGAATGTAGTATTATATGTAGGATAATAAGCATAATCACTGGAGGACATAATGAAACTTAAAATCATACATACCAATGATCTTCATAGTAATTTTGAGAACTTCTCAAAAGCAGCTTCGTTAATTAAGGAAAATAAAGATGAGAACACAATTTTGTTGGATGCAGGGGATTTTGCTGACTTTAAAAGTATTGAACTTCAAGGAACTAAGGGAATCGCAGCGATTGAATTATTGGAGTCTGTTGGTTATGATGCCTTAACGATTGGCAATAATGAAATGTTTAACGGGGTTGATACACTTGAGCACATGGCTAGCAATAGTTCCTTTCCTTTTATTAGCAACAACCTCCTTAAGAAGGATAAAACGAATATCAATGGGGTTGTCGCTAGTACAATTATAGAAAAAAATGGCCTTCGAATTTTGATTACTGGCTCTTCTCCTGATATGGGTGATTTCTGTGAGGGGCTGGGCATTCATATCACCTCCTATAAAGAGGCCATTTCTTCAGAAATAAACAGCAATCAAGGAAACTATGACATATGTATTCTTCTAAGTCACATCGGCACGGTTGCAGATGAAGAACTTTCAATAGAAATAGACGGACTTGATATCATCATTTCTGCACATGACCATAAGCTTTATCCTGAAGCGAAAGTAGTGAATGGAACGATTATGAACAGTGCAGGAAATTATGGTGAGCATATTGGAATCTTGGAGCTGGAAGTAACGGATGGAAAGATAGATTTGCTGCATTCTACTACCCTTTCAACAAAAGATTCGGAAATAGATAATGAGATTCTTTCTATTTTAAGAACAAATAAAGAAAAAGCCGTTGAAGTCTTAAGTCGTCCTCTTTACAATCTTCAACAACCACTTTGGCATGATGTAATCGAGGAAAACCCGATCACTAACTTAATTGCCGATGGTTTAATGGATATGCTGAACTGTGATATAGGATTAATCAACAGCGGGATTGTCAATTCAGGAGCTTTCACCTACCTTTCTAATAAAAAATTGATTGAAATATGTCCTTCACCGTTGAATCCTACCTCCTTTGAAATACAAGGAAAACACATCAAAACGGCACTAGAACAATCACTTGATCCACAAATTTGCCTAGCTGATGGTAGAGGTTCAGGATTTAGAGGGAAATTTATTGGAAGGTTGCATGTTTCAGGAGTCATTATTATACATGATGGAAGTAGAGTTATAGAAATAGTGATTGGAGAAAAACCATTAGAAGACGAAAAGTGGTATACAGTGGCAAGCTCTGACTATTTACAACGTGGTTCGGGTTACCAATCCCTTGCGAATAATAGAAACGAAAGGTATCTTGCAGAAGAAATCCGTGATGTAATCAGACTTTATGCAAATGACCCTGTTTTTATTGAGCAGGCTTTAAGCAACAGATGGAGAAGAGAGTAAGTAAATGCGTTGTAAGTAAAAAGGAGTGAGAAGTCATGATCATCGATATCTTGTTTAGTGTTATGTACATTCTAGGTGCCTATTATCTAATCATTTATCGATTGAATTTAAAGAAGGCAGCTGATCTATCTATGGGTGCACTTTACCCTAAAAAAGAAGAAGAGTTCAGTAGCATTCTATTACCCATTGGTTGGAAGGAGATGGAACCTCTCACAAAGGAGAAGAAGTCTTATCAGTTTGTGAAATGGGGAACTCCGCTTGCTCTTGGCTTGTTAACGGTTTTAGTGGTGATTGTCCTTTCAACCGATTGGTTAGGATCTTCTTATTAAAGTTGTGCTTATTTGTTCTTTGTTATCATTAGTGCAGTTAGGCATCTTGGTAATCTGTATATTTTACCAGAGGGAATCATACTTCATGGAAAGTACTATAACTCTAATCAAATTAATTGTTATGAAACAGAAAAAATTCACAGAGGTCATGAGCTATATGGACTTCACGATCGTGCGAACAACAACGCTTATAAGCTGACACTAAAAGTAAAAAAGAAATTTTTCCAACCAAATTACGTTGTGATAGAAAACCTTATTTATCTTGAACAGATCATCCTTCTGCTTGATAAACAGGGGATTCAGGGTATTCAAAAACCGGAACCAATTCATTCTTCAATCACGAACTTCACACATAAATCTTAAATGATTTAAATTTGTGACAATGAAACCTATTCTTCACTCTATCCGTATAAAATAGATAGAAATTTACAGGAGGAGTGAGAGGAATGAATGAAAAAGGTTGTATTAAATGTGGGAGCAGAAATGCTGGAACCAAAGACGTAGCTATGACTGGAACCGGCTTATCAAAGATGTTTGATATTCAAAACAACAGTTTCACTGTCGTATTTTGCAAGAGCTGTGGGTATTCCGAATTTTATAACAAAAATTCA